>JBBSDT010000012.1:0-20230 GCA_038240405.1 Ignavibacteria bacterium | reverse complement strand
CCATTTTATATAACTGGAAATAATTTTTCAGGTTCAACGAGTGGAACTGGTTTGGGATTATTTGCAAACAAAATCTCAGGGGATTTTAAAAGAAACAATTTTTCGACATCCTCTTACAGCACTGCTGTCGAGCTAATGCATAGTAATCTAAATTTTTTCCACAATCAGGGTTTAAAATCTAACGGAGGTCAATCATTAGTTTTGTACTATTCATCTACTGCAAGACTGGCGCCTGTGTATATTAGTGGCAGCAACTATTGGTACGGAGGTACAAACACATTGCTTTCTGAAAATTATGACAATATATATTTTTCTAGCGGAAGCGATTTAATTATTGACAATGGGTATAACTGTCTTACCTATAACAGCTCGCATTATAGTATAATAGGAATTTTACCGGCAACTTGTTCTACTGAAGGAGCCACTTATGCGGCACGGAATAATTATTGGTATCCATATCCACCAACAAGCAATATACTTTGCGGCTCGACAAATGTACCTTTAGGTTACACTCCTCATTTGACAAGCTGTAGTATCATAGATCAGGATATTGCGGGTTATGAAATTACAGACAAAGGGGATGGAATTTTAGATTCAGTTATGATCACAGATCCAGGCGATTTCGGAGGATATGACCGGGTAGATGAGGGAATTTACGGCGAATCTTTAATCAAGAAGAATAGAAAAGAATATGACAATTCTATCACGCTGGCTAAATCTTTAATCGATCAGTATGATTCGAGTGATTTTGTAAATCCTGCTTTGGATGAACTTTATCAAAATAATTTGTTAAGGGACACTTCAGGAATTCAGTCAAATACAAATGCTTTATTTAACGATCTCAAAAGCTATCTTGAATCTAAAATTCAGCAATACGAATATAATTCTTCTTTTGTTGAAAAGGCTTATTCATATTACCTTATGTGCCTGACTAAAGCAAAAGATTATAACGAAGCCATTGCAGGGTACGAAAACATAATGGATAATCATCCCGATACTTTGGTAAGGCTTCTTGCAAGCTGGGATAGATCGGCAGTTGTACTATTACAGGAAGGTTCGGGCGGCGGAGAAGGAAATAATATTTCTTCAGAAAAAGATTTGAATCAAATTCTTACTGATAAACCCGCACATCAGATTGCAAAAGATGTATTCAGGAACATGTCAAGTGTGAACAACAATGATAAAATCAAATCATCTAACGAGAAATTAAAAAAATTCGAAGCAAAGATAATTAAATACGATCCTGCAAATCATCAGGATTTAGAAACAAAGATAGTGGAAGATATAAATTTATTCCTAAATATTGATTCAAAACAAAATAAGTCAACAAATAACATAGTTCCCAATAATTTTGTATTGAAGCAAAACTATCCGAATCCATTTAATCCTACTACAGTAATAAGCTACCAGTTACCTATAAATGCTTTTGTTTCATTAAAGATTTATGATGTCCTTGGTAAAGAAGTCATGAACCTTGTCAATGAAAAACAGGAGACAGGCACTTATTCTGTTAACTTTAACGGCTCAAATCTGCCGAGCGGGATTTATTTTTATAAGATTGAAGCAAATAATTCATTATCGAATGGACAAGAATTTATAGCTACAAGGAAAATGCTGTTAATAAAGTAGTCATATAATACTAGGGCGAGTTAGTTTTCCTTCTGTATCTCTCCGCCTGCCTCGCTGTGCTAGCGCCGTGGGTGCTTTTCGATGAACTCAGAGTGCATCATCCGCCGAGTCAGATAAAACACGGGACTCGGCGGAAACCATTATTGTTTGCTGTCTGATTGTTCATATAGTTCTGGTAACATATAATTATCGAATATCTTTTCAATTTCTTCCAGTCTTTTTTCGTCTTTTATATCATCCAGCATTATCTCTATAACAAGCCTTTCCTTCTCCGGAGCTATAATATATTTTTTTGTTTTGTTATTTGAAATTGTTTCAATCAAGTTTCTAAAGAATGCGCTCTCAAAAATTTTATGCTCTTTGCTCTCCGGAAAATATATACAGAGAGATTTATTCCTGATTGTAATTTTCTCCAGCCCAAGCATGGTAGCTTTTATTTTAATTTCTATAATTCTGAGAAGATTGTTGACGTCTTCAAGGTATTCTCCAAACCTATCCTTCAATTCGTCCCGAACGATTTTCAACTCTTCTAAATTATTCAATTCATAAAGCCTTCTGTAAAGATTTAAACGTTCTGTATCATTGTTGACATAATCTTTCGGTATCAGTGCGTTTAAATCATTTTCTATTATCGTGCTTTTTTCTTCAAGTCTTTTCTTAATGCTTTCATTAATTTTCTGAAGGGAGCTTTCGTTCTTAAACAAATCTTTGAATTCATTCTCTTTAAGCTCAAGTACTGCTTCTTCTATTATGCTTATATACATATCGAAGCCTATTTCCTGTACGAATCCGCTCTGTTCTTTTCCAAGTAAGTTTCCGACTCCCCGTATTTCCATATCTCTCATTGCAAGATGAAATCCGGAACCAAGTTCGGTGAACTCCTCAATTGCCTGCAGTCTTTTCACTGCTGTCTTGGTAAGCTTACCATTCGGAGGGGCAACGAGATAAGCGAATGCCTGGACATCACTTCTGCCAACTCTCCCCCTTAGCTGATACAATTCTGACAAACCATATCTGTCGGCATTATTTATTATGATTGTATTTACATTTGGTATGTCGAGCCCGGACTCGATAATCTTTGTACAAAGCAGAACATTTAATTTTTTTTCTATAAAATTAATTACAACATTTTCAAGCTCTTTTCCATCCATCTGTCCGTGTGCGATTCCAATCTTTGCCTCAGGCACATATGTTTTAATCGTGTCTCCAAGTGTATGAAGATTTTTTATCTTATCATTTACAAAATAAACCTGACCTCCCCTGTTAATTTCATTTCTTAATATCAACGAAATCCTGTGCCAGTCGAGCTTAATTATTGCAGTAATTATCGACTTCCGGTTTTTTGGAGGAGTGTTAATTATAGAAAGATCACGGGTTCCAAGCAATGAAAAGTTGAGTGTACGGGGGATGGGTGTAGCCGTAAGTGTAAGTGTATCAACATTTGGCTTTATGCTTCTTAATTTTTCTTTAGCTTTCACTCCGAATCTTTGTTCTTCATCTATTATTAATAATCCCAGGTCTTTGAAATTAATATCCTTCGATAGTATTCTATGCGTACCGATGAGGATATTTAATTTACCCTCTGATAATTTTTCGAGAATTCGTTTCTGTTCTTTAGTACTTTTTAATCTCGTTATATTATCTACGTTCACTGCAAACGGCGAAAGCCTGTCTCTGAATGTATTGAAATGCTGAACGGCAAGTATTGTAGTAGGTACGAGCACGGCAACTTGCTTATTATCGAGCACTGATTTAAAAGCAGCTCTGATCGCGACTTCTGTTTTTCCAAATCCCACATCGCCGCAAATAAGCCGGTCCATTGGATTTTCGGACTCCATGTCTTCTTTTGTTTCAACGGTAGCTCTGAATTGGTCAGGGGTATCCTCATACATAAAGTTCGCTTCAAGCTCTTTCTGCCAGTGTGTATCACCCGAAAATTTAAAACCAGTCTCGGATTTTCTTTTTGCATAAAGTATAATCAAATCCCGGGCAATATCCTTAACCTGTTTCTTAGTCCTTGCCTTCAGCCTGTCCCATTCTCCGCCGCCAAGTCTTGTTAATACAGGAGTATGTCCTTCCGACCCTGAATATTTTTTAATCAGGTTAATATTGTTCAGGTTCAGGAACAATGTATCACTTCCATGGTAAGATAGTACAACAACTTCTTGATTATTGTTACCCACAGTTATTTTTTTTAACCCGGAATACTTTCCAATTCCGAAGTCCCTATGCACTACAAAGTCGCCATATTGAAGTTCTTTCAGCTCACTGAACGTAAGTCCTTTAAATTTTTGTTTACGCTTTTTTATCTGCTTAAAGTATCTGCCGAATATCTGATGCTCTGTGTATAATAAAATTTTCCTGTCCTCGAATATAAACCCGTTATGAATGGATTCAGGAAGAACTTTAAATTTATCCTTAAGGCTGAAAGTTGAATCCCTTTCGCCGGACTCTTCATCAACTTCTTTGTTACCTGAATGAAGTATCTCATCCTTTTCAAGAATCTGTTCATCTTCAAAATCTTCAATCAGCTCCCTTATTCGTCTTGCCTGGTGTTCATCTGAGGCAAGTATATAAATCTCGAACCCGTTCTTTGTACTCTCACATAAATTCTGGTAAAGTGCTTTCAGGTTAGAATGAAAATCCGGCTGTGCTTTTGAATCAAATTTTATTTCGATGTCCGGCTCTTCGTCGTTCAATGAATTTGTAAATGGCGTGAGGTGTATTTGATTAAATTTATTCAGACTGTCTCTTATTTCTGCGTCTGCTATATCATTCAGACTTATCTCGGGTTCATCTACAATTAACATTGCATCGTCAGGAATGTAGCTAACAATTTTTTCCGGAGTTTCGTATGATTTCTCTTCATCATCATTTGAAAGATTTATTCCGATCTTTACCGCGGGTATTTCTCTTACAGATCTTTGAGAAGTAATATCAAATTCCCTGATTGATTCAATGCTATCACCAAAAAACTCTATTCTTACAGGTGAGCCCAAGTTTTCAGCAAATAAGTCAATTATTCCTCCCCGGACGGAATAGTCCCCTTCTTCATCTACAAAATCTTTCCGGTTGAAATTGTATTTGTTTAAGGTTTCAATAAATTCATCAAAGTTTCTGATATCATTTTTTTTCAGCTCGATTATTGATGCTTTGAATTTCTCTTTGGAAATAATATCAACTGAAAGCTCGGATGCATTAGCAATAACAATAAATTCATTTCCTTCTGACAGGTCAATAAGGATTTTAGAAGTTGATTCACTGTCGGATAATTTCGAGGAATAAGCGGATAGATTGTCCGTTTTAACTAATAATAATTCAAGATCATCTTTTAGCTTAACCATTCTGTCGTTATCATGTGTAATGTAAAATATTTTCTTGCCAATATGTGAATAAATATATTCGACAATAAAAGAGGACAAAGAGCCGCTGACCCCGCTTAGTATTATTTTCCTGTTGTCTGCTGAAGCTGACCCTGCCAGGAGCTTAAATTTGTCAGAGGAGAATATTTCTGATTTGATTTGATTGATTGTTTCCGCCATTTACATTTCTCCGAATCCTTCTTCAAAAAATTTTATCATTTCTGCCGAGAGTTCTTGCTCATCCGGACCATCAAACCTGAGGATAAGTTTTGAACCCTGTTCAGCTGCAAGTGTCATAACTCCGATTATGCTTTTGCCATTAACCTCAAAATCATCCTTCGAAATAAAAAAATCAGCTTTATATTTTGCCGCAATTTTAACAATCGAAGATGCAGGTCTGGTATGCATGCCGGCTTTGTTTACTATAGTTATTTCTTTTTCTATCATCAATTGTAATTAACCGGTAATTAAAATACTTCCCTGTGCATATTCATGAGGAAGTCAGAAACTTCTTCCCATAAGCATACCCGAAAACCATTTCAATCGCTCTTTATGCTGGCCCGCAGGCAATTTATTAAGATATTTGTTTGCAAGGCCGGTATAATGCTCAATTTCATTCTGGGCATAGTAAATAATTCCATATTTTTCGTATATACTTTTGACCTTTTCAATTTTTTCAGAATCAGCGTGTTCCAACCTGCTTTTATTGATTATACTTTCAATTATGCCTCTATCAATTTTATCTTTAATCACCTCCATTGCCTTCAGAAGTAAATACGTTTTTTTACCCTCAACTAGATCGCCGCCGATCCTTTTACCCAATTCCTTTTCATCTGCACTGATATCGAGTAGATCATCCTGTATCTGAAATGCCAGCCCGATGTTTTTTGCATAACTACTTATGTTGCTTTCAGTTTCTGCATTTGCATTTCCGATCAGTGCGCCAATGACAGCTGCTGTCTCAAGCATTTTAGCAGTCTTCTTGCTGATCATCATCAAATATTCTTTCAGTGTTACATCTTTTCTTTCTTCAAATTCTTTATCGTAACTCTGACCTTCGCAAACTTCAATAATTCCTTCTGTAAAACTTTTCATAATCCGGCTAAGTTGTATAGTATTTGTCCTGAGCAGGTATGAGTAAGCCAATCCGATCAGATGATCTCCGCAAAGTATAGCAACGTTCTCGTTCCATTTTTTGTGAACAGAATCCCGTCCCCGTCTGGTATCTGCATTGTCCATAATATCATCATGAACAAGAGTGAAATTATGTAGCATTTCAAGGGCTACCGAGGCATTAAGTGCATCCTGCATTTTCCCGCCTGCAGCTTCACACGAAAAAATCAGCATCATAGGCCTGATCCTTTTACCGCCTCCGTTAAGAATATATTTTAAAGGATCATATAATGTTCTGGGATTTTGCTTATCTATGGCTTCCGACAATGCTGCATCTACTTTTTCTTTATAACCCGAATAAACAGCATAATGATCTTCCATTTAGTTTTTAGGTTTGAACGGATTTGTAATTTTTTGAGCCTATAAAATGTTGGCTTTAATATCTAAATTAATTACTAATATATAAAATTAAAGTTTTTAGTTATATGAAATTACAAAACAAAAACAAAGGGTTATTATCCTTAATAATATTAGCTTTTGTTTGCTTAAATATATCCAGCTTCAAATCATTTCCCGTTTCAGGGAAAGAACACTATTCAACGTTGCAAAAAGTTTTCCAAAACAAAATCAGTGACGGAGATTTACCTGATTGGGCTCAGCTGGATCCTGACAAAGACGGGTACGAAGGAACAAGAACTAAAACTTTTTATGAATATCTCGCAACTCTGAATTTAATTCCTGACAGAAAAGATGTAATAGTCGCTGTAATAGATTCAGGATTTGATACCGATCATCCTGACCTGAAAGAAAATTTTTGGAATAATGAAAAAGAAATCAACGGTATCCCCGGGGTTGATGATGATAATAACGGATATATTGATGATTTTCATGGCTGGAATTTCCTTGGAAAAGCAAAGTATATATCTTTGGAAGTTGCCAGGGAATACAAAAGATTAAAAAAATTAAATACCCCGGAATCAGATGAATATTTCAGGAAAGTGAAAAAAGAATATGAAGAGAAGAAAGATGAGACGCTTGTTACTCAGAAGGGTATTGACCAAACTCTCAATGATGTAATTAATTCTGAAAGAATTTTAAAAGATAACAATGTAACTACCGATCCCAGAAAGCTTCAGGAGATTTCGAACAAATTACCTGAAGGAAAAGTAAGTGATGCGGCATCGATGATCCTGGGAGTATATATGCTTTATGGTGTTGACAAGAATGAGCTGGTAGAATTAAAAGAAAATTACGATCTCAAAGCAAAATTCCTGTTCGATACAACCGATACATACATTCTTATCGGCGATAATCCGGCAGTATTATCAGAAACCAATTACGGTAATAATGACATAACTGAGAAAAAAGAAATTCACGGAACTCATGTATCCGGTATTATTGCTTCGAAGAAAACCGGTCAGGCTCCTTTTGTTAAGATAATGGGCCTGAGAGCTGTGCCTAACGAAGGTGACGAGAGAGATAAGGACATCGGGAATGCTATAAGATATGCTGTAGATAACGGTGCAAGCATAATCAATATGTCTGCAGGAAAATATTTTTCTCCCAATCCTGAATTTGTAGTTGAAGCTATAAAATATGCAGAGGATAAAGGTGTATTGTTCGTAGTGTCCGCAGGTAATGAAGGAGAAGATATTTCCAATATTGAATCATATCCACGGAAATTCTCGGATGACAATGGCGTAAAGAAATATTTTTCAAACATGATAGTCGTAGGGGCAAATTCATGGATGAAGAAGTGGAGCCAGGAGAAGGATGTAAAGAATCAGAATTTAAAATATGACTTAGCTGCTCCCTTCAGTAATTATTCAAAAGATATTGTAGATATATTTGCCCCCGGTGTTCAGATATATTCGACTATTCCTGACGGAAAATATAAAATGATTGACGGTACAAGCATGGCTGCTCCGGAAGTTTCTGGAATAGCTGCAGTGCTGAAAACTTATTATCCTGAACTAAGCGCTCAACAGTTAAAGGAAGCTATCCTTACTTCTGCAAGACAATATGAAGGTCTGCTTGTTAAAGTAAAAGATAAGCCTTCTAAAGAATTATTTTCAAATATGTCGAGGTCCGGCGGAGTGATCGATATGATGAATGCTTTCAAAAAGGCAGGTGAAATGAAATCCCTGCAGAATTAAAATATTAAATATAATATTAATAAAGCACAGGGGTTGAAATATATTCAATCCCTGCAAAATACTTCTTCCCCGCGAAAATAAGTCTGACTCACTTTAACATCTTTAATTTCATCACTTTTTAATTTAAACAGGTCAGTTTCCAGGACGATAATATCTGCATTCTTACCCGTTTGGAGGCTGCCTTGTTCATTTTCACAAATTGAAGCAAAGGCATTATTTATTGTGTAAGCTTCGAGACAGTCTGTCAAAGAAATTTTATTTTGGGGAATGAATCCGTCATCAAAACCCGGAGCTTTTCTGGTCATTGCATAATAAATTGTTTCAAATGGGTTTTCGCTGACAACCGGAAAGTCAGTACCAAGGCAAACTTTAGCGCCTATGTCAAACAATTTTTTATAATTATGCTCAAGTTTGTAATCATCGAGAATTTCAAAAGCAGTCATGGCGTCACTAAATAAGTGTGAGGGCTGAACTGAGGCAATTACATTTAATTCCTTAAACCTTTGAAAATCCTTTTCGCAAATATGCTGTGCATGTTCAATCCGAAATCGCCTATCCCGTAAACCATATTGGCTAATAATCTCCTCATTCAGGTCTAGTAATTCAGTGACTGCCTTATCTCCGATTGCATGGACGGACATTTGAATGCCCGCTTTTTCAATTTCAAAGGCTACCCTTTTAAATTCACCGCTATTTACAAATTCAGTTCTGATACCTTGATAATCTGAATTCTTGTAATCCGAATGCATAAGGGCAGTTCTGCTGGAAAGGGAACCGTCATAAAAAGCTTTCAAAGAACCAAACTTAATTAGTTTTGTTAAATGAGAAAATTCTTTTCTGCACTCATTAATATTCTCAAATTCCGCAAAAGGCAACCTGGCATCAACGTTTAGAAGAAGCTTGTTTCGTTTTATTAAATCTTTATAAATTCCCAGATCTTCGGGTAAGGTAATATCGGATATTGAAGTAATGCCATATGAGTGAAACTTACTTATCTGACCGGTTGCTATAGTACTCTTTTCTTCCAGTGTTGCTGGAGGAATACATCGGAGTATAAAGTCCCTTGCTCTTTCCTTGAGCTCCCCGGTGACCGAAGTGTTATCATCGCGTATAATTTCATCTGATGTAAAATTATTTTCATTATTTAATAAGCCTGCCTTTTCCAAAGCTTTAGTATTGGCAAATGCCGAATGCATATCGAACTTTGATATAATTATTGGAATGTCAGGATATATTTCGTCCAGGAATTGCCTGTTAATGGTGAGGGGTTCTTTGAAATTACTTTCGGAGAAGAATCCCCCGAAAATCCATTCCTTATTGTGCTTAAGCTGATATTCTCTGATGCCGTTAATAAACTCATTTTTAGTTTTTGCGTTTCGTAAATTTAGCTGGGAATTTACAAAAGATCCCTGGATAAAATGACAATGACCATCCGTAAATGCAGGCAGAACAAGTTTTTGCTTCAGATCAATTATTTCATCGTATTCTTTTCGTACCATTGAGGACTCATAGAAGTTTCCGGAAAAGGATATTTTACCGGTAACTGAATCGAATCCAAGACTATCAGCAAACGAATTTTTTCCAAGCCAGATTCTTGAATTTACAAAAAGAGTTTTCATTCTAAGAAATTAGAGTGGTAAGATTAATGATTTTGGGGAAGGAATTTTTAGTATTATTTCAGAAGTAACATTTTTTTTGTCACGGTGCTTAAACCAGCCTCCAGTTTATAAAAATATGTTCCGCTGGGGTAATTGGCGGCATTCCAGCTTGCCGAATAGCTGCCGACATTTTGTTTTTCATTCACTAAACTTGCAACTTCTTTTCCCAACAGATTATAAATCTTCAGGGAAACAAAATTTCCCGCAGGTAATTGGTATTTTATAATTGTTTCCGGATTAAAGGGATTCGGATAGTTTTGATTCAAACTAAAATTGTTTGGGATTAAACCGGATATTTGTTTTACACCCACTGTTTGTGAATACTTTAAGGTTATATAGTCAAGGTTATCAACTCCGTCATTGCTATAACCTGCAACATAAATATTTCCTGACCCGTCAAGCACAAGTGATGTAGCTATATCACTGCCATTTGTTTTTCCATCATATGTTTCAATCCATTGTTGTATTCCATCTGAATTATACTTTATGGTAGCATAATCTTCTTCAGTGCCACTATTGAAACTGGAACCGGTTACATATACTCCGCCATTGTTATCCACCTTCAGTGATTTTGCAATATCAAAATCACCCGAGCCATCAAAGCTTGCAACCCACATTTCATTTCCGTCCGATGAATACTTGATGGTTGTATAATCTTCCGAAGTTGCATTGTTATAGCTGTATCCGGCAATATAAACGTTATTCAGATTGTCTACGGCAATCGAAGTGGTAATATCAAAACTATTTGAAGGTCCGTTATAACGGGCAACCCAAAGCTCATCACCGCCCGAATTATACTTTATTGTCGCAAAGTCTTCTGCAGTTGAGCTTCCAAAACTATATCCGGAGACATAAACATTTTCGGCTGCGTCCAATGCAAGTCCGGTGGTGATATCGTATCCGTTTCCCGTACCATTGTATCTTTTGTTCCAGAGTTCAACTCCGGCTGAATTATATTTTACAGTTGCATAGTCTTCCTGGCTTCCCGTTCCTATACTATACCCGGTAACATAAATATTACCCGAACCATCCAGTACCATTGAAGTAGCAATATCGATGTCATCCATTAGTTTATTGTTATACGTAGCAATCCATTGCTGGCTACCGCCGGAGTTGTACTTTATTGTAGCATAATCTTCACTTGTAGTCGCGCCGACACTATACCCGGTCACAAATATATTTCCCAGACCGTCAACTAAAATAGCCGATGGAATATCTTGATCATTGCCTTTACCATTATAACGGCTGCTCCATAGCTGGGAACCCGAAGGAGAATATTTAATAGTAATATAATCATCAAATGTACCATTACCGAAACTGCTTCCTGTTACATATACGTTGCCGGAGGCGTCAACAGCCACGCCTTTAGCGATATCATCAGAATTAACTTCATTATTATTATACAATGCTATCCATAACTGCTCTCCCGACTGACTGTATTTTACAGTTGCAAAATCTTTGCCTGTTCCATTTCCGTTGCTATAACCGGTTACGTAAGTATTATGATCATGATCAATGGTCATTGCCGTAACAATATCAGTATCTCCGGCGGCGCCGTTGAACCTTGAACTCCATTGTGTAGTTACCTGTGAAAAGAGTGATGAGGCGAATAAGAAACAGGGGATAAAAACTAAGCAGACAAATTTATTCATTCGAATGTGATATTACTTAATATTTTGGGGAAAATTGAAATTGTTTTTATTCTTTATTAACTCTAAATTGATACATTAATATAGGTAAACCATACAAACATTAAAATGTATTTGAAAAGGCAAATACATTGCTAAAACACACTAATATAAAGTAATTTAAAGGTTCAGATTAAGGGAGTAATGTGCATGAATTTGTCCTTCTTGAAAGAAGACTGGGAGAGGTATGTACTTTTTTACCCCAATCTATTAGAAATATTATGCTAAAAAATTAAACAATCTGAGTCCTGCAATCGAATTTCTGTGATCGAATAAAAGCAGAATCATCTGAAAACAGCTATACATATGAGAAATAATTACCGTAAAATTTAATAAATCCCCAACTTGGAAAGCTTAACTATAAGAATAATTGAAAAATTATTCATAATATATTTTGTCGGATATTTCTGCATAGATATTTTCCTGTTCATTGTATTTTTAATAACATTCAAATCTGATAAGAAGAAATACGAAGTAGAGATAGAGCTCAATGAGTTCTTCAAGAAAGTTTCCATAATAGTCCCCGCATTCAATGAAGAAGTTTCAATAGTTCACTGCCTCCATATGCTGAGTGAGCTTGACTACCCTGATTATGAAATAATAATAGTTTCCGACGGTTCATATGATAACACAGTTGAAACCTTACTCAATTTATTTGACTTCGAAGTTTCACAATCAAAGTATGAAAAGCATTTAAATACGAGTGGGATTAATCAAGTCTACACATATGATGATGGAAAAGTAATATTAATAGATAAGACTAATGGGGGCAAGGCTGATGCGATAAATGCAGGAATTAATATTTCATCGGGTGAATTTATTTGTACTGTCGATGCGGACTCTATTCTTGATCATGAATCTCTTAAGAAGGTTGTAATGCCTATGCTGATGGATAAAAGAGTTTTTGTAACCGGGGGTCAGCTGGCCATTTCAAATGAGACAGTAATTGAAGACAGCAGAATAGTAAATTTTAAAATGCCTCAGAATATCCTGATTCTCTGGCAAATCACGGAGTATATAAAATCCTTCCTTGTATCCAGGATTGGATTAAGTAAAATCAATTCGTTACTCATAATGTCCGGAGCATTTTCTGTCTTTAGAAGGGAAGACCTGTTGAATGTCGGGGGATTTCTGACCTTAAAAAATAATCACAAATATATAAAGGAAATTTTTAAAGAAGAGAAAAATACGGTATGTGAAGATATGGAAATAGTTGTAAGATTATGGCGATATTATCATGAACTTAAGAAACCTGCAAGAATTGTTTATCTTGCCAAGCCCCTTTGCTGGACAGAGGTACCGGATAATTTAAAAAATTTATACAAGCAAAGAGCAAGATGGCATCTTGGTCTTGCCGAATGTATCTTTATGCACGGTAAAATGCTTTTTGATCCACAATATTATTCCACAGGGCTGCTGGCGTTTCCTTATTATTTATTTTTTGAACTTTTATCACCCTTAATAAAGTTGCTTGCTTTTGTATTTATCATATATGTTTCTTCTCAGGGATTAATAAATACAAATTGGGTTTTGCTGATGGGCTTATCCATTACCTTAACGACAGCGCTCATCACCAGTATAATAACGGTATTTATTGAAAGATGGAGCGAAGCGCAGGCCACAAGGAACAGAGATGCGCTAAGGTATAAAACTTTTGCAGACTGGATTAAGCTTGTCTTCTTAAGTATTATAGGAGATTTTAGCTACTCATTTCTAAAAATCTTTTTTCAGTTCAAGGGACTGATTGATTTTGCAAGGGAAAAGAGCGAATGGAACAAATTTGAAAGGAGAGGGATTCAGAGAGTTGTTACATCCCCAACGGAGACAAATTAGATTTACTTTAAGAATATTATTCTGTAATGTTTTATTGATAATGATTTTGGTCTTTAGTCATGCTCAGAAACTTTACAGCCAGAGTTCTATTGTTAAATCCCGGGACTGGAAAAATCACTTAAAGAACAATTATTCTCAAAGCCTGAAACACTTGGCTCCTGATTTCAACTATGAATCGTCGATTCCGGGATTTGAATTTCATAATAGAGAACAACTGCTTTTAGGAACAAATCGATCCGTGACTGCCGGTCTTTATAAAGAAGATGTCAATGCGAATAATTCCGATATATTTGGAATGCTGGATGTCAGCTATAAAGCCGGATATCTAAGAGAAATTGAAGAGTTGTATAGTACAAATTCACTTTATCAGAACTTCAAAATCGGTAAGAGATTCAGCGATTTGTTTAAGCTGAATGTGCTGGAAGATATTGAGTATGCAAAACGAACGCAATTTGGGAAAGACGATGTAAGAAGATGGTTTGATAATACTTCTTTAAATGTTGAACTAGATTTTAATGAGTATAATACGCTGTCTCTTTTTGGTGCAGGAAGCATCAGTGATACTACTTTCACATCTTACGGAACATCTCTGAATTCAAAACTTGACCTGGGTAAAGTTCAGATAAAGAATAATCTAGTACTTTCGTATGATTATTTTTATTACTGGAATCAGATTGCCCAAAATTACGCCAGCGATAACGTTGAATTAAATTATAAAAACTTTACACTATCAACGGGATATTTTTTTGGTGTTGTAAACTTTAATTTTGTAGATGGCTATGACGAAAAGGCCAGGAATCCAAATTCGCTTTTTAATATCGGAGTTAATTATAAAATATTAGACTACCCTGTGATAAACGTGGGGGTTGAATATTCTACAAGAAATTATAAATATTATTCTCCTTTGTATTTTTCCCCTCAGAACAGATCTATCTCCGGAGCATCTGCAAGCATGTATGACAAAATAAAAGACTTCTATTTGTATCTGGGCAGCGGAGCGAGGGTTGATAATAATAATGTATTTATATGGGATGTTGACAGCGAAGTTGGATATGACAACGATAATTTTTCTATTTCAGGAGGGCTGAGCAGATACAATGATCCGTTTTACACGAGTTATAATACATTCTTAAATGTAACAAAAAGTTTTTGAAATAATTTAATTAATTTACAATTCTTGTATTAATATATATGCAATCTACTGCATCATCTTTTTTATCACCTGCAAAATTAAAATACCTTATAATCTTAATAATAGTT
The DNA here is from genome assembly GCA_038240405.1 of Ignavibacteria bacterium. Classification (GTDB taxonomy): domain Bacteria; phylum Bacteroidota; class Ignavibacteria; order Tepidaquicellales; family Tepidaquicellaceae; genus JAGPCH01. The sequence goes on along the minus strand of JBBSDT010000012.1, from coordinate 5,531 downwards.
ACAGTTCTTGGTTTTACTATTTACAAGATGATGGAATTTGAAGATTCCATTCGTGAACAAAGAATAATTAGAATTAATGTAGGAGGTGAGAAGAAAAAAATTCTTCCGGAAATTTCTTTATCAGATCTCCAAAAAAAATCCGAAAGCGCTAAATTTAATTTTAAAACCGGTAATAAATATTTTTCTGTTTTAGATACCCGAATCATAGCGGGTGAAAACATTAAGGAGTGGAATCAATACTTTCTTAAAGGTGTGAATATGGGAGTAGCGCTTCCGGGAAATTATCCTTCGGAGTTTAGCGCTTCATATGAAATGTATCTGGATTGGTTCAAAAAAATTGCCGATATGAATGCCAATACAGTGAGAATTTATACAATTCTACCCCCAGAATTTTATGAAGCTTTTGCTCAATATAATATTAATAATAGTAATAAGCCCATATATCTTATTCATGGTGTTTGGGCTGAAGAAACAGACAGTAATAATTATTTTGACAAAAATTACGTAGAGAAGTTTCAAAATGAAATTAAAAATGTTATCGATGTAATTCACGGCAATGCCGTATTACAGGAGAAGCGCGGACATGCAGCAGGAATTTACGCCAGAGATATTTCTGCATTTGTGATTGCAATTTTACTCGGAAGAGAATGGGAGCCTGTTACAGTTACCACAACAAATCAAAAAAATAGCAACCTTAATAATTTTAAAGGTAATTTTGTTTCTCTCCCAACTGGAACTCCCATGGAAGTCTGGCTGGCGCAAATGATGGATTTCACATTTCAGTATGAAACACAGCTTTATGAAGAACAAAGACCTGTTTCTTTCGTTAACTGGCTTCCTCTCGATCCTATGTTTCATAATTCAGAATACATAGAAAGTAAAAAGGTGAGAGAATACGATAACGATATAGAAAGCATCGACTTCAAAAAATTTTATATAACAAATTTATGCAAAGCAGGAATTTATGCAGCCTACCACGCTTATCCATATTATCCGGATTTCATTTACCTGGATGAAAAATATAAAAATGTCCTGAATAAAAACGGAGAAAAGGATAATTACATGGGATATCTTGAAGACCTTAGGAACCATTGTCCGGATATGCCACTGGTAATTGGTGAGTATGGACTTCCTTCAAGCAGGGGAAACAGCCATTTTAATCCTTCGGGATTTAACCAGGGGGGACACAGCGAACAGGAGCAGGCGGATCAAAATAAAACACTAACACAGGATATTTTTAATTCCGGCTGCGGAGGTGCAATTTATTTTGAATGGATTGACGAATGGTTTAAATTTAACTGGCTTGTGATGGATTTTGAAGTTCCTGCTTCAAGACGAAAATTCTGGCATAACATGGAAAATCCTGAACAGAATTTCGGAGTAATGGCTATCGAGCAAAGAAGTAAAGTTATTGACGGACTGGATAATGACTGGACGGACAAAGAAAAAATTGCGGATAAAAATAATTATACAATGTCTGCTTCCGCAGATGCAGAGTATTATTATATGAAGTATAAATTAGATAACTTTGATTTTGGAAAGAATAATTTTTATATCGCAATAGATACATATGATAAAAAAAAGGGAGATCATAAACTGCCATTCCTGAAGGATAATGTTGACCGGGGAATAGAGTTTCTAATGAATTTTATTAATAAAGACAGCGCTGCCATACTCGTAGATGAAAAATATTCAGTGTACTCCGATATATATAATGATTATGTCCCTGTATATTCCTCAAAAGAGAATTATGACGGAAAATTTGTGAGGCAGATTCTATTATCTAACAGAGACAGGGAGTCTTTATTAGGGGATAAAACTGCACGAAGAGTTTACGACAGAAGCGGATTAATTTACGGAAAGAGTGATGAATATCAAAATTCCAATTCAAACTGGATTTGGAATGATAAAGACAAAATTCTTGAAATCAGGATACCCTGGCATTTGCTGAATGTAAGCGATCCTTCATCCCGGAATGTACTGGATGATAAACAAAGTACCGGGGATGTCGAAAGCTCTGAGACTGATGGTTTTCATATTTATTCTTATATTACCGATAAAAAAGATGAAAACGTAAAAGAAATTCCCGATGATAAAGATGATTTTTTTCAGTGGGAAAAATGGGAGACTCCTCAATATACAACAAGATTTAAGAATACATACTTTATGTTTAAAGATTTATTTCCAACATTGGATATAAAGGAGTCTGATTCCGTCAAAAATATAGTTCCCGGTTTTAAAATATCCGAATGGTATAGAAATAAGAACGGAGCTATTACTATTTCATTAGACGATGGAATGATGACTCAATATGAGGAAGGAGCTCCTGTTTTAGATAAATACGGGATAAAGGCCACTTATGCTATCGTTACACATTGGACTCAGGAAAATCCAAGCTCTTCTTCTGAAAAAGGCATTTTTTCGATTGAAAAATTCGGATGGAAACAGGCAAAAGATCTTCTTATAAGAGGAAATGAAATTGCATCACACAACTATTTTCACGTGAAGATGGACACAATGTCCGTTAACGAAGCTATGAAAGAAATGACTGAATCCAAATTGGTAACCGAAAAAAATCTTGATACCTCAATCTATACATTTGTATTTCCATATTCATCAACGAGAAATGATTTATTTGCCCTTCCGTCTAAAGCCGGATATATATTTGCGAGGACCGGAGAAGAGAATATAAATGAGTCGGAAAATATAAATCCTCTAAAATTGACAACTTTTGCAATTTACAGTGAAGACGTACCTAATTTAAGCGAAATTAATGCTTATATTCAGAAGGCACAAAATAAGTGGCTTATCCTCAACTATCATAATATTTTTCCTTATGATTCAAAAGAAATGAATTTGATGAGATATCACAATGTAACTGCCACCTATTCGGTAACCCCGGCAATGTTTGATAAGCAAATAAGACTTGTCCGCAATTCAGACCGTTGGGTTGCGCCTATCAGTACAATTGGAAGATATATTATGGAAAGAGGGAATTCAAAACTGGAAATTACAGATCACGGAGATAAGATTTTTCTAAATATAGTTAATAAGCTGGATGAATATACTTATAACCTTCCTTTAACTGTAGAATTTACTACAAAATGGAAGATTGTAAAAATAACGAACAGCGCGGAAGATGGCATTTACAATCCGAGAAATAATAAGATATATATCAACCTCATACCTAACAATGAAATAGTGATAGAAAAAATTAATGAGGACTAGGATTTGAAAAAATTTATTTTAATATTTTCTATAATTGCTCTGGGTGTACTGGGTTACGTTTTAATAACTTCTTTAACCAAATCAAAAAAAAATATTGTATCAGATAAAGAAATAACCCTTCTTCCAAAAGTTTTATTTTTGACTACAGGCAGTAATGAAAGAGATGGGGAGTTATCGGAAGGTGTTGTAGTGGCAATCCAGAGCTTTAATAAAAGAGGAGCATTTGTCTGGCTTGATACACGAAGTGTACTCTTACAGCCTGAAATACTTTCAAGGTACACAATTATGGTAATTCCAACTTCAATAGGTTATCATGATGGAGATAAAAAATATTCCCTGACATTTCTTTCGGATGATGAGATGCAGAATATATCCGATTGGGTAAAAAACGGAGGAACATTAGTGGCAGAAGAAAATATCGGAAGAAATACTTTAGATGAAATGGACAGGGCGGATTTAAATGGCGAATTAAATCCGAAAACGTGGAAGCTATCGGATCTCTTCGGAATAAAAATGAGAGAAAAAGATTTAAACGGATTTTCAATTGAAGAAAAGGATGTTAATATATGGAATGGAAGAATCAAGGAGCCTTTAAATGATGATGAATGGGTTCTTATTCCGAGTGAAATTATCTCAGATAAAGTCAAAGTTCTTGCAGAATGGATAAACGCAGACGAGAAAGTTCCGGCTATAACAGAAAACAATTTTGGAAAAGGAAAAGCTTTTCTTTTGACATCGACTTATCTTTTGCATCCCTCAAATGACGGTGGATTTTCAAGTGTTGAGCAGATTGAAAACTTTTATGATTACGTTTTAAAGAGCTATTCCGAAAACAAAAAATTTGACTATGAACTTAATCCCTGGCCGCATGGCAATACTTCTGCTTTTTGTTTAAGCTTTAATTCCGACGGCAACAGTGAACAATACAGTACTATACTCTCTCTCCTGAAAGCTGAAAATTTGCCGGCAACTTTTTTTGTTGATTCATCAGTTTCTACTGAAGAAAAAGAACTACTTGAAGAAAATAATAACATTGCTATGCAGTCGGGTTTGTATATGAAACAGGATTACAGTAAGGCAAGCTTTTCTGAAATTACAAGACAGATCCTATTGAATGAACAAATATTTAATAAAGTTTTCACCGGGCTGAGATTTCCGTTTTACAGCACTAATTTCTGGGGGCTTCTTTTTGCGGATGAAAAAGGTTACATCTATGATTCAAGCATTGGTGTCGACCAGCTTACAAGTTACACCGGTTCAGTTATTCCCTACAATATACCGGTTGCTAAAGATTCATATTACAAAACTCTAAAATTGTTGGAGCTATCACCGGTTAAAAACAATGATATATATTTTTTTCAGAAAGCAGAAACCGGAAAAGACTATGCTGATGACATGCAAAGAAACGATGCTCAATTATTTAATAAATATCTATCGGATTTTTTTGATTTTGCAGTCCGGAAAAATAATGGTTTAATGGTTTATGAGGGATGTCCTCAGTTTACTGGATTTAGTGAAATTACTTTGCAGCCTTTAAAAAAATTAATAGATTCACTGAAAATTAAGAACTGCTGGATGACAACATTAGAAAATGTCGCTGATTACAGGAATAAATTGAAAGAATTAAGAGTGGAATGCAATGAATCGGGTAAAAGTGTAACGCTTAAAATAAATATGCCATCACAAACAGATATAAGAGGGCTTTCATTTAAATTAAAAGCCAAACCGGTGAATGTTGTTTCCGGTAATAAATATGATTTAAAGGAAATAAGTGGATTGTATTATTTAATTATGGATGCAAAAAATGGCGATGAAGTTGAATTGGTTTTTAATTGAGATAATATTAGTATAAAATTATTTTATCCCTATAACAATATACTCCTTTCGGGATTGCACCGTCGAGGGGTATTGTCAGCCTCGCAACAAAATGTGTTCTTAACAATATGTGTATTTTGATTCTTCTCTGTACAATCTACCAATTTTACTCATTTCTCAAGCTTTTCAAGTCTTTTCAACACTGATTCCGGCAATTCGCTACAATTTTTAACATTTCGCATTTAATTTTAGGTTGTTCGCGATCGTTTTTCAGTAGTATGCGATTGCAAAACAACTCTTAGATTTTAATTTTGAGGACTTCGCGATTAATTTTAGTCATTTCGCATTACTGTTTGGATACTTCGCGATTGATTTTAGTCATTTCGCATTACTGTTTGGGCACTTCGCGATTGATTTTAGTCATTTCGCATTACTGTTTGGACACTTCGCGATTGATTTTAGTCATTTCGCATTACTGTTTGGACACT
>JBBSDT010000011.1:0-20686 GCA_038240405.1 Ignavibacteria bacterium | reverse complement strand
TGAGGATAATATGCTGGTGCATGAGCCTATTAAGCTGGTGATTGAGGATAATATGCTGGAATAAGAACCTCCTGAAAATAAAGATCAAAATTTGAACTCAATATTCAAAAAAAACAGAAACTTTAAATCTTTTCTGACTTAATTTTAAATTGTTGATTGAAAATTAATAAATTAACTTAGAAAAATTATTCACGAATAATAAATTTCTAAAAACTATCATTAGTCTCCAAGAAACTATTTGAATAAAGATACAAAAAATAAAATTTCAAATCTTGATAATTTATCTCTTGACGTTTACAGCGATAAGAAATTTGTATCAAGTTATTCTGACAGGATAGAATACAACTCACATAATGCATTATACGAAAGACCAGCCACGCAATCACTGATTACGGATGTTCGGGGAAAACAGGTTCTTGATGCCGGATGCGGACCGGGAAATTATTCATTGTGGCTTGCGGGTAACGGCGCTATAGTGACTGCTGTGGATTATAGCGATGAAATGATAAAATTGACTAAGGAAAAAATTCCTGATGGTACAAGAGTTTTAAAAGAAAATTTAAACTTGCCGCTCAATTTTCTGAAGGATGAAGAATTCGATATTATTTTAAGTTCAATGGTAATTCATTATATAAAGGACTGGCGAATGTTGTTCAGTGAATTCAACCGTATACTGAAAAAAGAAGGTATTTTGATATTTTCTACGCATCACCCGTATATGGATTTCAATAACCATCCGGATGGAAATTATTTTGATACGGAATTGATAACAGATGAATGGCCTTCTTATGAAGTTGAAATGAAATTCTACAGGAGACCTTTCTCTGATATTTTTGATACATTAAAGGAATGCGATTTTAAAATTGATACAATGCTTGAGCCCAGGCCGGTAGAGGAATGTAAAGTACGATATCCTGACTCATATCACACACTCTCAACTCAGCCCTGGTTTATTTGCTTCAGAGTAATAAAAGAAAAATGAAATTATGTTGAACCAAATTGAATCTATATTGAATCTATGAAAATTGGATATTTACAGTTTCAACCGGAATTTGGAAATTGTGATAATAATATTTCGAAAATTGAAAAACTTGTTTCAGATAAGGACTTCGATTTGCTAGTTCTTCCTGAACTGGCAAACTCCGGATATTTATTTACAGACAAAAAAGAGCTTAAAGATCTTTCTGAAGAAATTCCTGACGGAAAATTCTGTAATTCTTTAAGAAAGTTATGCGCTGAAAAAGAATCTTTTATTGTTTCAGGAATTTGCGAAAAAGACGGAAATAATTTTTATAACTCTTCCATATTAGTTTGTCCTGACGCAAAAGTTTTGACTTACAGAAAAATACATTTGTTTGATGAAGAAAAATTATGGTTTATGCCCGGAAATTATGCACCTGAAGTTTATGAGATTACCGGTCAAAGATTTGACACCACAAAAATAGGTATGATGATCTGCTTTGACTGGATTTTCCCCGAGACAGCGAGAACTTTAGCTTTGAAAGGAGCACAGATAATTTGTCACCCGTCTAATCTGGTTTTGTCATTTTGTCAGAAAGCAATGTTCACAAGAGCAATAGAAAATTCTGTTTTTACAATTACTGCTAATCGAATTGGTAAAGATATAAAAGAAAATAAACAGCTATCATTTACCGGTGAAAGCGTAATTATATCACCTAAAGGCGAATATCTGTGCAGGGGAAGTGTTGATAAGGTAGAGGTTTGTATTGTGGAAATTAACCCCTTAGAAGCTCTGGATAAAAATATTACTTTGAATAATAATTTATTTAAAGACCGAAGGGAAGAGTTTTATAAAATATAAATAGTTTTTTCGATTGCAAAATAAGCTGCTGCTGCTTCACGGTGCTTTGGGCTCAGGTAGACAACTTGAAGGCATTGCACAACTCTTAAAAGATAGATTCGAAGTCTTCAGCCTTGATTTTTCCGGACATGGCGGAAAGCAGATGCCTGAACGGGGTTTCACAATTGAATTATTTGCTGCTGATGTCTTAATATTCATTGCTGAAAATAAATTTATTGGAGTGAATGTCTATGGCTACAGCTCAATTCCGAATATGCGCAAGTCTATTATCAAAGGAAAGAAGGAAACAATTGAAAAATGTTTGACTAAAATTAAATGGTAAAATTGTAGATAGTTTTTGAATTAAGTCTCATATTAAATGAAAAATAATCTGAATAAAAAAATTAAGGAAAGAAATATACTCACAAACTTCATTTCTACTTATAAAGAAAAAATTGATAGAAATGTAAAGTTCAAAATTCTAGATATAAAGGAAGCAAAAATATTATTTCCAAAGTATAACGGGGAGAATCCGGATTTTGTAATTGAATACAATGGTAAACATGTCGGTATAGAAATATTTGCACTTATAAGTACTAGGTTTCCATCTAATTACTTAAATTTAACAGGAAAAGAGGATGCAATGAATGTTGCACATTTAAATTCTCACACCCGCGAATTAATTGTAACTGAAGAATTGGTACCTGTTGCATTGGAAAAAATTAACGATAAATTTAAGAAATTGGATCACTACGTTTGTTATCCGATATGGTTAATAGGATATGTTCAAGTCCCTTACAATATTGGAATTTTATCTTCAACATTTCAAGATAAAATTCACAATGCGATCAGAGAGGAAATTCTTAAAGGGATTTCTATTGATAATAGAGTTTCAAGTATATGGTTGGTAGAATTTAGGAGAGATCCGTATTTATTAAAAATTAAATAAACTTATTAACTACATGTATTCCAGCTTCACATTATCTGTAAGCGGATGCGATTGGCAGGTAAGAATGTATCCTTCCTCAATTTCAGAATCTGACAATCCTTCACGCTCATCCATCTTTACTTTTCCGGAATAAAGCTTTGCCCTGCATGTTGTACAGATCCCGCTCTTGCATGAGAATGGCGGATCAAGATCGGCTTTCATTGCTGCATCGAGTATGCATACATCAGGAGGAACAGTTATTTTATAATCATTACCATCAAGGGTTATTTCAACTTCTCTTTCCTTTACTTCATCTGTTTCTTCACCCTGCGGAATGTATTCTTCATGATGAACCGGAGCAGTAAAATATTCGATGTGAATTTTATTCGGATTAATATCTATTGAAATCAAAGTTTGCTTGACCATCTCCATCATCTCAGCAGGACCGCAAATAAAATACTCTGCTTCATCACTCATATCACTTTCATTATCCTTTATGATTTGTAATAAGCCATCCTTGTTTATTATTCCTTTCAATCCGCTCCAGCCTCCGGAACTTTCTGACAAACTAAGAAATAATTTAAATCTGTCGCTGTACTTATTTCTTAACTCAACTAATTCATCTTTAAATATGATGCTTTCTTCAGTTGCGTTTCCATAATACAGGATTATCGAGCTTTCGGGTTCAACATATAAGACGGATTTTAAAATAGAAAAAAGCGGAGTGATTCCGCTGCCGCCGCCGATTAAGACATATAGTTTTTTATTTGAAGGATTAAGTTCTGTGAAAAATTTTCCGTTCGGCGGGAACACTTCAAGTGTATCGCCTTCTTTCAGATTATTTAACAGATAATTTGAAACTACTCCGTTGCTGATTGCCTTGGATGAAATGACAAGCCCGTCTTCATAATACGGACTGCTGCACAGTGAATATTCTCTCCTGTACTTCTGACCGTTAATAGACACCTCAATTGAAAGAAACTGTCCATGTGTATATTTGAACACATCTTTAAGAGACTCCGGAATATCAAAGTGAATTGAAATTGCTTCTTTTGTGAGGCTGACTAATTTTTTTACTTTTAGCGGGTGTAGTTTTAGAGACATTAATTTTTGATTTCTAAATACAGCAGTGTCATATTTATACTATAAGTGTTTACCGGATGAATTGTTATAAGTGGATATTATTGAGCTGCCTAAAGTGTCTATGGAAATTAAAGTAATTATAGAAATCCGAGCTCAAGCTTTGCTACCTCTGACATCATCTTTTGACCCCATGGCGGATCAAAAGTCAGCTGAACTTTGCAATCATTTACCATCGGATGATCTTTGACTTTTTGCTCTATTTCCCCGGGAAGAATTCCCGCCACCGGACATGAAGGCGAAGTCAGTGTCATTACGATCATTACATCATGATTCGTAGCTACTATAATATCATAAATAAGTCCAAGCTCCCATACATCAACCGGAATTTCAGGATCATAACAAGTTTTTAAAACTTTTATAACTTCTTCTTTTACTTCTTCAACAGGGTGTTCAGACTTTTCCTTATTATCTGGAATTTCTTCTTCCTTAGATAATATTGAATGGCTGATTTCATTTGCTGAAGCAACGGATTCGTTGCTTTTATTTTCGTCAGCTAATATCTCTTTGTCCATATTAGTTTTGATTTGTTCAGAAGGTGCATTCTGAGGTTCTTCTTTATTGAAGAAATTTTTTATTTTAGTTAACATTTTGTCCTGCGTAAGTTCCGGCATATTTTTTCATATAATTTATCATGGACATTAAACCATTCGACCTGTTTGGAGATAAATGTTCCTTCATTCCGATCTTGTTTATAAAATCCAGATTTGCTTCCGATACATCCTTTGGTTCTTGATTTGATAAAACTCTTATCAGCAAAGCAATCAGTCCTTTTGTAATAATTGCATCACTGTCGGCAGTGTAAATTATTTTACCGTTCTTGAGCTCCGCATTAAGCCATACCTGGGACTGACACCCTTTGACTTTGTGCTCTTCCGTCTTATACTTTGGATTTATCATTGGAAGATTTTTTCCCAGCTCAATTATATATTCATACTTGCTCATCCAGTCATCAAATAAGCCGAACTCTTCAACAATTTCGTCTTCGATATTTTTTATTGATTGAGTTTCCATATAAATCATGAAGCAAATTCAATAAGCGTTCTCATTACAGGAACATTTGTTTCACTTTCAAAACTCCTTCAGCAAGCTTATCTATCTCTTCCCTTGTATTATAAATTGCAAATGATGCTCTGACGGTACCGGGTAATTTATATCTTTGCTCAATCAGCGGCTGGGTACAATGAAATCCTGTCCTGACAGCAATACCCAATCCGTCAAGGATCGTACCTGCATCATATGGATGAACTCCATCCACTAAGAATGAAACAACACTCGATTTGTTTTTGGCAGTTCCAACAAATCTAACTCCGCCAACTTCTGTAAGGCATTCATTGGCATAATTTAATAAATCATTTTCTTGAAAAGATATATTTTCATATCCGGTGCGGTTAACAAAATCTATGGCTGCTCCAAGAGCAATCGCTCCTTCAATATTTGGGGTTCCTGCTTCGAATTTGTAAGGCAGTTCATTAAATACCGTTTTATCGTATGTAACTGACTTTATCATTTCACCACCGCTTTGATAAGGCGGCATGATTTCCAGAAATTTTTCTTTTGCATAGAGCACGCCTATACCGGTTGGTCCGTAAACTTTGTGGCCGGAGAATGCAAGAAAATCACAGTCAAGATATTGCACATCTATTCGAGTGTGAGGAGCTGCCTGCGCTGCATCGAGCATTACAGGAATATTATTGCCGTGGGCAATTTCTATTATTTCTTTGACAGGATTAATTGTTCCAAGTGAATTGGAAACATAAACAACTGAAATCATCTTCACCCGTTCATTTATCATATTTGCAAACTCATCCATAACCAGCTCGCCTTTTTCATCAACAGGAATAAATTTTAATATGGCTTTTTTTCTGTTACATAATATCTGCCATGGAACAAGATTTGAATGATGTTCCATCTGCGAAATTATTATCTCATCACCTTCATTAACAATACCTTCAGCAAAAGAAAATGCAACAAGATTAATACTTTCAGTTGTACCTTTCGTAAAAATTATCTCTTTTTCAGAACTTGCATTAATAAATTCTTTTACCTTTTTCCTGGAATCTTCATAGGCTTCAGTAGCAAGTTCGCTTAGCGAATGCACGCCCCGGTGAACGTTGCTGTTGATTGTATCATAGTAAGTTGTTATCGAGTCGATGACGGACTGCGGCTTTTGATTGGTAGCTGCATTGTCGAAATATATAAGAGGCTTCCCGTGAACTTTTTGTTTCAGAATCGGGAATTGCTCCCGCATTTTGTAAACGTCGAATTTCTTTCTATCTGATATTTGAGTTAAAACCTGTTCCATTCAAATTAATTTATTCGATCTGCTACCTGATTAAGCTTCTGAATTATTAAACCTAATTACTCCTTTTCAGTTTCATTTCCAGCCTGCCCTGTAGTTTCTCTCGCAGCCTTTCAAGCTTCACCGAATCAATCACATCACCGGCAAACGCATTCAGCAACAGTACTCTTGCTTCTTCCTTACCGATTCCTCTCGCCTGCAGGTAGAACATTTCTTCATTATTTAATTGTCCCGTAGTTGCGCCGTGGCTGCATTTCACATCATCCGCAAAAATCTCAAGCTGCGGTTTGGAATAAATTGTCGCCTCTTCGGATAAGAGTATATTGCCGTTAGACTGGTATGCATTTGTTTTTTGCGCATTCTGTCTTACCATGATTTTCCCGTTAAATACACCTGTTGCTTTGTCGTCGATTATCCCCTTATACAATTCATTACTGTAACAATTAGGCATCCTGTGGTCAGCCAGAGTATGATTATCTACATGCTGTTTACCGGACAATAAATATAATCCATAAAAATGACACTCAGTATTAGTACCGTTAAATACTGCATTCAGGTTGTTTCTGGTAATTGCCCCTCCCCAAGAAACAGTAGTGTCTGAAAACCTGCTGTCTTTTTCCTGCATGACTTCAGTTGTGCCGATATGATAATTAGTATCAGACTCGTTTTGAATTTTATATCTTTCGACTTTTGAATTCTTACCGCAATAAATTTCAGTGACAACATTTGTAAAGCTATGCTTATCTCCGGCAGAGTAATAATCTTCTATAATTTTAACACTGGCTCCGTCTTCAATAACATATAAATTTCGCGGCTGGGCAAGTATGCTGTCTTCTCTTGTATCAGAGATATAAATTATATGAATACCTTCGGGTACATCCGTGCCCTTTTTTACATATATAAATGCACCGTCCCTGGCAAAGGCAGTGTTCAAAGCCGTCAGACCTGTTTTCTTATAATCCGCATACCTGGAAAAATGCTTTTCAATAATTTTACCGAACCTGATTCTGCCCTCCAGTAAACTTCCAATGAAAACATTGTCGCTGCTTTGCTTGATACTTGAAAGATTTTCTTCAAATTCACCGTTTATAAATACAAGTACATCAATATTTTCATCAAATATAAAATTCTTTATTTCCTCTTTGTTAAGTCTGGAATTTTTAGCCGATATGGTTTTGAAATCATGTTTAAGTATAGGATTAATGTTAGTATACTTCCATTCCTCAAGCTTCTTCACCGGAAATCCCAGTTCTTCAAAGCTGGCCATAGCATCGAGCTTTATGCTGTTAAAATAATTTTTAGATTCCCCATTCATGTTAGACGGGAGATTTCTGAATTCTTCCAGCAGCATTATCTTTAAATCTATATTTTCTTTGGAAATTTTATCTGTCATTAAAATTGTTGTAATTAACTTTTATGAAATCACTTCTTCATTCAATTCGTTTATCCAGTCATAACCATGCTCTTCAAGGTGCAATGCCAGGTCTTTACCGCCCGATTTAACGATTCTTCCGTCATACATAACATGCACGAAATCAGGAACAATGTAATCAAGCAGCCGTTGATAATGTGTTATTATGAGAAAAGCGTTGTCCTTTGTTTTTAATTTATTCACACCGCCTGCAACTGTCCTTAACGCATCTATATCCAATCCCGAATCAGTTTCATCGAGTATCGAAAGTTTCGGATCGAGCATCGCAAGCTGAAAGATTTCATTGCGTTTTTTTTCACCTCCTGAAAATCCGACATTGACATATCTGCTTAACATTTCAGGTTCAATATCAACAAGCTTAGCTTTCTCTTTTATCATTCTCAAAAAATCTACCGAGCTCATTGGCTCCATACCTCGCGATTTTCTTATTTCATTGACTGAAGTCTTCAGGAAATTAACATTGGATACACCGGGAATCTCAACAGGATATTGAAAAGCAAGAAATATTCCTTCCCTTGCTCTTTCCTCGGGAGCAAGATCCAGTAAATTTTTCCCTTCAAATAAAACTTCCCCGCTTTGTATTTCGTATCCTTCCCGCCCTGCAATGACAGAAGCCAGAGTACTTTTTCCGGAACCGTTGGGACCCATTATAGCATGCACTTCACCGGCATTCACTTGTAAATTAATTCCTTTAAGAATTTCTATCCCGCCTTCATCGGTATCTACTTTTGCTTTTAAATTTTTTACCGTTAACATATTTAATTTTAATTTACCTCAAAAACTCATTGAAACAAGTTCTAAGTATTATTTATATAATTATTTAGTTCTGATTTGACTTAATCTTATCCTCAGGCCACAGACCTAGAACCTGGCGTAGAGCTAATATTTTACCAAAATGATATGCGTTGTGAATTGATAAAGAATACAAGACATCCCGGAATGTAAAATTCTTTTCTACTGCCTTATTCAGCTTTTCTTTCGATTCGCACCGTTCTAAAATTTGATAAAGACTTTTCAGGAAAGCTTTTACAAGTTCATCCCACTCTGCCTGTGAAGAGGGATCGGATTTTGGAAACCTGTTTGTTTCCTCCTTCCATTTTTCGTATTCTAAAGTTTCATCCAATTCATCTTCATTCAACACAATACTGTTCTGCCATTTATCCATATGCCATAATTCATCATACATTGAATTCTTAATATGCTTCGGCCTTTTTATAACATCCGCCAGTTTCAAACCGGAAAGAATTTTTTCTCTTTCGGGATATTCTCCTTTAATAAACAAATGTTCCCATTTATCCCTGTCTTTCAAAACCGGACTAACCGACACTCCCTTCTAAAGAAATTGCAAGCAGCTTCTGCGCTTCTACTGCAAACTCCATTGGCAATTGATTCAATACTTCTTTTGCATATCCGTTAACTATCAGGGCAACTGCATCTTCCTGAGAAATTCCACGCTGGTTACAATAAAACATAATATCTTCGCCGATCTTTGAAGTCGTTGCTTCGTGTTCTACATGTGCGGATGTATTTTTTATTTCAAAATATGGAAAGGTGTGCGCACCGCATCTGTCGCCCATAAGAAGAGAATCACATTGAGAGAAATTTCTTGCATTGTCTGCTCTCTTGCTAACCTGTACAAGACCACGGTAACTGTTATTGCTCTTTCCGGCAGATATTCCCTTGGAGACAATTCTGCTTTTTGTATTTTTCCCGATATGAAGCATTTTCGTACCGGTATCTGCCTGCTGACAATTATTTGTTAATGCTACAGAATAAAATTCTCCGATAGAATTATCACCCTTTAATATTACACTGGGATATTTCCATGTAATCGAAGAGCCTGTTTCAACCTGCGTCCAGGATATTTTGGAATTATTACCAAAACATATCCCCCTCTTTGTCACAAAATTATAAATTCCGCCTTTGCCATCTTTATCACCGGGATACCAGTTCTGAACAGTGGAATATTTTATTTCCGCGTCTTTTAATGCGATCAATTCAACTACCGCAGCATGCAGCTGATTTTCATCGCGCATCGGAGCAGTGCATCCTTCGAGATAGCTCACATAGCTTCCTTCGTCTGCAATTATTAATGTTCTTTCAAACTGCCCTGTATTTTCTGCATTAATTCTGAAATATGTCGAAAGCTCCATCGGACACCTTACACCTTTTGGAATATATACAAAAGAGCCGTCCGTAAAAACAGCTGAATTCAGCGATGCAAAAAAGTTATCGGATTGAGGTACGACTGAGCCTAAGTATTGTCTTACCAGCTCTGTATGATTTTCAACTGCTTCACTCATCGAGCAAAAAATTATTCCAAGCTCTGCAAGCTTTTCTTTATAAGTAGTTGCAACAGAAACGCTGTCCATTACTGCGTCCACAGCAACACCCGCGAGTATCAATTGCTCTTCGAGAGGTATACCAAGACGTTCATACGTTTTTTTTATTGCCGGATCAAGCTCATCAAGACTATTGAGCTTTGGTTTGTTCTTTGGGGCTGCATAATAAATGATATTCTGATAATCAATCGGACCATACTTGATATTTGCCCATTGAGGCTCTTTCATGTCGAGCCAGAGCTTATAAGCTTTTAATCTCCATTCAAGCATTGATTCCGGCTCTTTCTTCTTTTTTGAAATAAGTCTTATAATATCTTCGTTAAGACCTTTTGGAGCTAATTCCATTTCCAGATCGGTTGAAAAGCCGTATTTATAGTCGCCGGAGGTTACTTTTTCGAGAATGTCTACTTCGTTTTCCATCAGATTTATTCTATATATTAAGGTGAGTATTTAATTAGGACTAAATTAGTCTTATTTCGCTTAAAAATAAAGGAAGAAGTGTGTGAGAATGTTTCTCCACTGCATTGAAATGCAATGTGAACTTAATAAAAAAAGATTCCATCTATTTAATGATGGAATCTTTCATAAAACTAAATAGATTTTTTTTATTTTATTAACAGCATTTTTCGTGTGGCTATGAACTCCGATCCATTCGATAATGAATTATTTGCATCAAGCTTATAAAAATAAATCCCGCTCGGCAGATTCGAACATTTAATTCATTTCCCGAAGGATAATTTGTGGATCCACACCCTATGTAACCATTGTCTTTAGTGGTCTTAATATTGAAAATACCTTCCTGTGTTACATAACCTTGAGGTGTTTTACCTAATGAGATTACTTTTGATAATTTAACGTTTCCGGATGAATCAAATTTTGTTAAGAGAATATCCAGATTTGGTTTGACTGTTCCAGTATCAGATTCAATCGAACCTGATAAAATTATGTCATTTCTGCTATCAATGCACATTCCAAAACCAAAAGCAAGAGTAAAGTAATTATTCTGAAAAATTACATTGCCGATGGTATCAACTTTTGCAAGAAAAAACTGTCCATAACCTCCACCCACATATATATATCCCGTTGATGATTGAATGATCTTTTTACCAACGACGGGATATGAATATATTTCATTTCCTAAAGAATCAAGTTTTCGAAGTGGATCAGAACCTACCAAATAATAATATCCATTTGACGACTGAATTATATCTGTACCAAACGACCCGCTATAAGTTTTGTCCCATTGTATAAATCCTAATGAATCAGTTTTAACAACGTAAACTTCGTTAGATCCATTGGGGTATACATCCCCGCATAATATATAGCCATTGTCACGTGTTGTTTTAACTGACCATGCCCTTGATTGAGACGGGGAAATATATAACCTTACCCAATTCAAATTTCCATTCTTATCTATCTTAATAAATTCCATTGAACCAAGAAACGATTGGGCTCCAATTGCAAATCCACTATCTTTTGTCAGACACATGGATCTTCCAGCGGTCCCGAGAGTATCAGCAAAAAATTTCTGCCATACAATAATTCCAAGATAATTAGTTTTTATCAGACACATCCCAATAGTTGTATTTGATAAAAAAACGTATCCCGAGTCGGGAGTGGCAACAACTTCAATTCCTCTATCTATTCTGCCAGTCGGATCAAAATATTTCATCCACTTTACTGGCTGAGAATAAGAAATACTGCAAAACATCAATAACCCGAGCGATATTTTAAGTAAGATCTTCATCTCAAATTTTTATTTATATAACTTACATCAAATCATTTCAAATATCAAAAGAATACATAAGCAGTATTTATTGTAGCTTCGGCGAAACTTTAATTGTTTCCGCCATGTCTCGTGTTTTATCTGACTTGGCGGATGCCCTCTGAGTCCTCCGCATATTGTTATCCCGTAGGGATTTAATATTGGTAGCTCCAATTTCTAATTGCTTCAAGTCCCTTTAGGGACGAAATATTTTTTTGCTTTTCCCATTTGACAGACTTAATTTCATCTCCCACGGGACTGTACATCAGGCGGACTTTTGCTACCAATATAAAGTCCCTTTAGGGACTAAAACAATAACTGCATTTTGTTGTCTGCTTCCATTCCGGAGCTATATCTGCCCGGGCACCTGTAATAAAACTTTTTCTTCAAAATTGAAAAATCATTTATTCCCAAATTATTCTATAAAATATCTCCATACAATTAAGTATATTTATTTAATCCAAAATCTAATGAAGCTTTATGAACCCTGAACTTTTAGATGTGAAAGAGAAAAATCTAATGGTTTCCTCAATGGCGGAAAACCTGATTGGCTCAGAAATTATTCATCTTGCCTGGCAGGTAAATGATAAAATAGCCAAAGGACAAAAAATATTTAATCTTACAATTGGGGATTTCGATCCGGATATTTTTCCTCTTCCACATGAATTGACACAGGAAATAAAGAAAGCCTACGATGATAATCAGACCAATTATCCTCCTGCCGAAGGAACATTCGAATTAAGAAAAGTTATCTCCGAATATATACATGTTCGTGGAAATCTTGATTATTCTACAGATGAGATTCTTGTGACCAGCGGTGCAAGACCGATAATTTTTGCTGTTTATAATACAATAGTTGACCTCGATGAAGTGGTAATCTTCCCTGTTCCTTCTTGGAATAATAATCATTACACGCATCTGACCAGGGCAAGGGCAATAACCGTTGAAACCAGCGCTGAAAATAATTTCATGCCCACTGCAAAAAACCTTAAGCCCTATGTAAAGAAAGCAACTTTGATTTCGTTATGTTCACCATTAAATCCTACAGGAACAGTCTTCACTGAAAATGAAATTAAGAATGTATGTGATTTAATCTTAGAAGAAAATATGAGAAGGGGGGAAAATGAAAAACCTTTATATGTTTTGTATGACCAGATATACTGGCAGCTTACTCTCGGCAGTACGCGTCATTTTAATCCGGTAGTGGTATGTCCTGCTATGAGGGATTATACAATTTTTGTTGACGGAATAAGTAAAGTATTTGCAGCAACAGGTGTAAGAGTAGGATGGGGTTATGGTCCAAAAAGAATAATTGACAAGATGAAATCGCTAACCTCTCATATGGGAGCGTGGGCTCCGAAGGCCGAGCAGGTGGCCGTTTCAAAATTCCTGTCAAATGATGAATGGGTCAATTCATATCTTGATTACTTTAGAGATGCAATCTTAAAAAGAGTGGATGGATTTTACAAACGTTTTACTGAACTTAAGAATGAAGGCTTTCCGGTTGATGTCATCGCTCCTCAGGCATCTATTTTCCTGACAGTCAAAATTGATCTGATAGGTTTGAAGAAAGAAGATGGCATGATCATAAAAACTACACAGGATATTACGGATTTTTTAATAGAAGATGCCAAAATAGCATTGGTTCCGTTTTCTTCCTTTGGCTCTTCTCCTGGTTCGACATGGTATCGTGTTGCCGTTGGCACATGTACTGTTGAGCAGATTGATGAGATCATGGACAATTTCAGAGATGCGTTATATAAATTGAAATAATTCTTATATTTATAAAAAATATTTACCAGAAAACTAAACCTAATAACTTGCAAAATTCTCAATCCCAGGTATCTTTGTTAAAATGGATGCTTGAAGATCTTCGAAATGAAACCATAAAAGGTGTGAGTCATCTCACTAAAGAGCAGCTCTTACAAGATCCGATTCCCGGTGAAGCTCCCATCGGTGCATATCTGATGCACCTTGGAGAAGTTGACCTTCACTGGCTTGAAGTCATTTCTGGAGTCAAACAGTCTGAAGAATTAAAGAAAAGGTCTTATTCTGATGTATGGTATGATCCTTCCGGAGAGCCTGCTCCACCAAAGGAACCGTTAGAATTAAATGAATACCTTGAAACAATCAAAATCACCCGCAGTCATTTCCTTGACTACATATCAACCCTCAGTGATTCAGACCTTGAAGAGATAATCACTTTTAAAGGCATAACAAAAGACTTCAAATTTTCAAAGAAGTGGATTATCTATCACATTATCGAACATGAAGCTCATCACAGGGGACAAATGTTTATGCTTATCCGGAAAGCCGGATGGAATAAAAAATAATTCCTGAATGGCTAAGGAAATAAAAAGATGTGATTGGTCCCTGTCAAGTAATCTGATGATTCAATATCATGACGAAGAATGGGGAGTGCCTGTGCATGATGACAGAAAATTATTCGAGTTCATGATACTCAATGTATTCCAGGCAGGACTTAGCTGGTCAACTATTATTAATAAACGGATTAACTTCAGAAAAGCCTTCGATAATTTTGATTATGAAAAAATAGCACGTTATAAGGAGCCCAAAATTTCTAAATTAATGAAAGATGAAGGTATAATACGCAACAAGCTTAAGATTCATTCTGCAATTGGAAATGCAAAATGTTTTATTAAAATACAAAAAGAGTTTGGAAGCTTCGATAAATACATCTGGCAGTTTACCGGTGGTACGACAAAACATAATACCTGGAAAATACAGAAACATACACCCTCAACTTCAAAAGAATCAGATGAAATGAGCAAAGATCTGAAAAAGCGTGGATTTCGTTTTGTAGGCTCTACTATCTGTTATGCATTTATGCAGGCAGCAGGAATGGTCAATGATCATTTATCTGATTGTTACAGATATAAAGAAGTGAAACGGACAACATAAATTTTTAATATAAATCTAATGTTCAATAATTATAGCCATTGCAGGATTGCCTGAATATTTCCATAAAAGCCTGTTATATTAATATTACAAAATGAAAAAAATAATCCTTATACTTTTATTACAATTCCAATTTGGATTCGCCCAATCTGACAATTATTCTGAAGCTTCGGATTCCCTTTCGCATAATGATTCGGCAAAAACTTTTACAATAAATATATTATCTAATCTTGATGATTCAAAAATATTTTTCGATACAAATTTCATCGGAATGACTCCGCTTGTTAATTATAACATAAAAGAAGGCTTTTACAGAATAAGAATATTTAATCCTAAATCAATAAAAAATTGGGAGAATGAAAATGAGTCCGTGGATATTTATATAAATAAAGATACCACTATAAAAACTAATTTCAGATATTATTACTTTTTTAATTCAACTCCCTTTGATGCAGATGTTTTTAAAAACGACTCTCTTTATGGGAAAACGCCTTTAAGGTTTTTTAGCGACAATCCGGTATCAGGCAATTTGATTTTTAAAAAGAAAAATTATAAGAATTACATTTATGATTTGAAAAATTATGACTTTGAAACGGGGGCAAATATTCTTTTGAAGCCTAAAGGGCTCGAAACTGTCAATGACTTAGTGTACAAAAACCGTGTAACGCAATTTAAAACGAAGCGTGCATTAATTCCCATAATATCCCTGGCTGCTGCCTCCCTCGCCGGAGGTTATCTCGCGATAAATTTCAAAACAAAAGCGAACAATGCATACAATAATTATCTCATTGACGGCAGCGCCTCTAACCTCAATACTTCAAGAAGCAACGACACTAACTTTGCCTTCTCGCTTATCTTAATGCAGGCCGCAATAGCCGGATTAATTTATTTTCTTTTCTTTGACAAATAGTTTATTCCACAATCTCAATTTTTTCTTTGCTCTTTAGGAAAAAATTCCTCCAGATAATTGTAAATAAAATTATTACCGAGCCTGAAATGGAATAAATTGTTGGCACTTCTCCTACTCCTATAAATACCCAGATTGGATTTAATATTGCCTCCAGCATTGCAATGATTATAGATTCCGTAGCTGAGATATATTTTATTCCTTCATTAAAAATTATATAGCTTACTCCTATCTGAAAAACTCCCATGAAAAGAAGTATAGACAATTGAGTTACGTTAAGGGCAAGTTTATCAATTATCACCGGCAGGCATAAAAGGCATACAAGAATATTTCCGGCAATGATATAGATTATTGTACTTTCACTTTTATGAAGCTGCTTTTTCCATTTCAAAAAAAGCGAGAACAGGGCAAAACAAATTCCCGATCCTATCGCAAAAAAATTTCCGGTAATATTCGATAAGTCAAGCCTTCCGAAAAAAAACAAGGTCATTCCTAAAAAGCAAAATATTAGGGCTATGAAATTTCTTTTTTCAAATTTAGTCTTTAGGAATAAAGGCTCTAAAACAAGCAGGTATATAGGAGCTGTGAATTGGAGAAAAATTGCATTTGCAGAAGTAGTAAGCTTGGTTGCAATTACAAACAAAATCAGAATAAACGCATAGGTAATGCTGCAGAAAAATGATATTCTGTCAAATTCAAATTTTAATTTAACTTTCCTGATAACAGAAATTATTAAAATCGTAATAGCAGCGATTCCGGAACGGTAAAAAGAGATTTGATATGCATCGAGAGTTATAACTTTTATAAATAACCCGCCGGTGCTCCATAGTAACGCGCTTATGCTTATATAGATCAATCCTTTTTTATGAGCAGGGATTGATTTTATTAAACCGGATAACATATTCAAACAAAAAAAGGACTAAAAATTTTAGTCCCGGAATATTGTCAACTATTCTTTATTAATAATAATATGTAAGTCAACTTAACTGAAAACTTTAGATAAGTGTCGATAGTTAACTATTTTTTTACGTTAAGTTTTTTTTTGATTTCTTTAATCATTATCTTTGTCATTTTTTCAAGTGTGTAATTATCTTTCCAGCCCCAATCTTTCTTGGCAACAGAATCATCGATGCTTTGCGGCCATGATTCGGCAATTGCCTGCCGGAAATCGGGTTTATAAATTATTTCAAATTTAGGAATTATTTTTTTTATCTCACCGGCAAGTTCCGAAGGAGAAAAGCCAATCCCGCTTAAATTATAGCTTGAATGAACTGTCAGCTTCCCGGAATCTGCTTCCATTAGTTCAATTGTTGCTCGTATTGCATCAGGCATAAACATCATTGGCAGCACAGTTTCGGGCTTTAAAAAACATTCATAGTTTCCCGACTCAATAGCATCATAAAAAATTTCCACTGCATAATCCGTAGTGCCTCCGCCTGCCTCTGTTTTAAAGCTTATCAATCCGGGGTACCTTAAGCTTCTTACGTCCAGGTTATGCTTATTGAAATAATACTCACACCATCTTTCACCTGCAAGCTTGCTGATTCCATAAACTGTATTCGGTTCCATGATAGTCAACTGCGGGGTATCATGTTTTGGAGTTGTCTCGCCAAACACTGCAATTGAGCTTGGCCAGAAAATTTTTTTCATCCCAACTTCCTTTGCAAGGTCAAGAATATTCAACAGGCTTCTCATGTTAATATCCCATGCCTGAAGAGGCAGACGTTCTGCATTTCCGGATAAAACTGCCGCAAGCAAATATATCTGGGTTATCTTGTACCTGATTACAAAATGTATCAACCGCTTATCGTCCATTACATCAAGCAGCTGGAACGGTCCCGATTTTTTAATATCCCTCGGAGCATCCTTTATGTCGGTAGCGAAAACATTTGCATCTCCGTAAATCTTTCTTAGCTCTATTGTTAGTTCGGAGCCTATCTGTCCTGCAGCTCCGATGACTAAAATTTTTTCCATTAATAAAAATTATTGAAATTATTTGAATTAAATAAAAACACTCTTATGGATTAATGTCAGAGAGAAACTTTATTTCGGTTCTAATTTTTTTATTATCTCCTCCTGTTTCTGAATTTCAATATCCGTAAGAGGAATTCCACGCTGTATCTTCTGCTGCAGCTGGGAATACGGAAGCCATACATCTTCCACTTGCGTCACTTTTCTGTCATCTTTCAGATTGTCTACATTTGCACTAAACTTACCCTGCTTAAATATTCCAAGAGCCTTCTGATAGCTTTCTATGGACAGGTCGTATTGCTGAAGAGAGTTATAGGCTCTTCCCATGTACATATAAGCTTCTCCAAAATCAGGATTGGCCTCAATGGCTTTCTGAAATTCAAGAATAGATTCACGGTACTTTTTTTCCTGGAAATTCTTTACTCCTGCATCATAGCTGTCCTTACCTTTTGTTCCGCACCCGATGAATATTAGTAAAACTGTGATAAATAAAATGGTTTTCATGATTTTAAAAAATTTTAATTAATAATTTTGTTTAAAAGTAAATTGTAAATCAAATGATTTAAGCATCTATGATAGTAAATAAAAGATTGTTCAATCAGAGGAATTTATTAATTCATAACTTCCACTATCACTTCCGGCTTTACTTCAGTCTTCGGTATTAGCGCAGGCCAATAAGCAACTACATCAGATGGCTTTGGTCTGCCACCGGCAAATCCGGTAACGCCCGGCGGTCCCGTTAATATTAACGGAGCGATCTCCATACCAAACCTCTCTATGGATTTCCGGTCTTGAGAACGAACTGCAACTCTTAAAACAACTTCATTCAAATCATCAAAGGTTTTTGCAAGTGGTCCGTGACAGGCATTGTAACCCTGTAACTCACTCCGGATCTCATCAAACTTAAGACCGAGATCCTGCAGACGGGTTCTTAAAATTTTATCCGCAGCATTTGCTTTTTCCAATGCCTCAGGCCAGGAATATGTCAGCGAACCCGAAGCGCTGAAACCGTCTGAATATGACATTGAAACTTTGTAAAAAGGAGTTGCAGGTAATCCCTTAACACCAAAAACCTGGACCCTGTCTTCACCCGCATCTTCGAGATGTATGGAGGTAAAGTCGGCTATACAATCAGGTGTAATGTAATCAGCAGGATCCCCGATTTCATAAACAAGCTGTTCACTAACAGTTTCAATATTAACTCTTCCGCCCGTATTATCATGTTTGGTAATTATAACTTCTCCGTTTGGATAAGCTTCGGCTATTGGAAACCCGATTCTAGCCAGGTCCGGAATGCTTTTCCAGTCACCAAGAAAATTTCCTCCGCTTGCCTGACCTCCGCATTCAATAATGTGTCCGGCAACAGTTCCGGCTGCCATTAAATCCCAGTCATTCATATTCCAGCCGAATTCATAGATCATCGGCGCAAGCGTTAAACCGGTATCAGTAACTCTGCCTGTAATGACTATATCCGCATCTTGTTTTAAACATTCAACAATTGCCTCAGCTCCAAAGTAAACATTAGCGCTTAAAATCCTGTCAGCAATTGTCATTACGCTTTCTCCTGTTTCCATGTTATTTAACTCAATTCCCATTGAAACAAGATCCGCAATTCTTCCCAAAATGTTATCTCCCATTACCACACCGATTTTTAAATTCCTTATCCCGATCTTTTTTGCAACGCTGAAAATTGCATCTCTGCAGGCAAGAGGATTTACACCTCCGCCATTTGTAATTATCTTAATATTTTTATCTTTGATTACCGGAAGAAGTTTTTCCATGAGCGGCGGGATGTCCATTGCATAACCAAGTGCCGGATCCTTTAACTTCTGTTTTTGAAGAATTGACATAGTAACTTCCGCAAGATAATCCATCATGATATAATCCACCGGACCACCAGTAGCCTGTTTCAATGGTGCATCGACCAGATCTCCCCAAAATCCCTGTCCGGATGCTATTCTGATTTTTTCTTTCATTAATTTTTATTGAATAAATTTTCACAAATTACTTAATTAAACTTTGTGTAACAATTTAAAAGGGTAGAAGTCTTCCTTGGACAATTCCACCTGTCTGAATTGATTCAAAAATCTGTCTTTGCTAGGAGCATGTGCTTTTCCAGACGACGAAGCAATCTCTAAGTTGATTAAAAAAGAAAGATTTACATCAAAGAGTTTTCAGACAGTTGTTATCATGGTTGCTCTTTAAAAATGAGCTCAAGAATTGTCATAATGTTAACAACCAACAACATCCTATAAGATGTTATTATTTCTGTGACCAATGGAGAAAATTTATATCACCCCTTGTATTGGATCAAAGAAAAGCAATTCCGAAGAAGGTTTAAATCCCAATTCGATAATTCTTAGAAGCTTAGCTTTCTTCATTTCATTTCAGTTTCTATATTATTTATATTGCATCAATTAATACTCCGGGCCTAATAATGGGCTAAAAGTTAACATTATTCTATTATGCCAAAAAAAACTAGGACTACAAACGTGAAGGGAAAATCTCTTTCTCCGGCACAATTCAAAAAACGTCAATCCGTTAAAGCTATAAAAGTAAAACGCATAAGCACGGTCAATCTTTCTAAAATTGTCTCTGAGCTTTCAGGAAGGACAGGACCGGATTTAGGAACGCCTGTTATGGAGCTAAACGCGCAGCATCCCTTTGATGAATTGGGATTAATGGATGTCTTACAGCCGGGCCGATGGGACTGTACTTCCAATTTGGTCTTCATGGAGACTATAGTTGTTGGAAAATCTGCAGGAGAATGGGAAGGAACAGTAGCCTATGTTAATTTTAAAGCACCTCAAAACGGAAGCTACATAGTTGTAGGAAACTTCACCGGCTATCAGGTTACAATGCAGCTTATTGGTCCATGGGGAACTAATACTGCATATACGCCTACAACTTCAAGCAGCGGAACTGTGGTTGCGCTTTGGAATGGAACAGCCAATCAAAAATTATACTTTAATATTAATTGCCTCGGTAAGAATAATAAACTCGGTATGGGTTATCTTGAATCTGTTCAGGTTTTCTTATTACAATAGTAAGAAGCGGGCCATTTTTCTTTGCCAAGCTCGTATGTTTGTAGTAAGAAAAAATGATTTTGAATTTTTGAGTGAAAATGATTATGATCTGTGAAGATTTTATATAGGCTTAAGGAATGGGAAAGAGTTTTG
>JBBSDT010000010.1:0-21849 GCA_038240405.1 Ignavibacteria bacterium | reverse complement strand
CTTTTGTTCATCATTCTTCTTTTGTTCATCATTCTTCTTTTGTTCATCATTCTTCTTTGGCTCATCATTTTTCTTTGACTCATCATTCTTCTTTTCAACTTTAACATTTCCTTTTTGTTTTTCCCCGGCAGAAGGAGCCGTATTTTCAACAGGATTTTCAACTACAGGCGGATGATTAATTTCCGGCACATCCTCACCTATTATATCTTCGATCTTAAAGTCAATTTGTTCTGATTCAAAGCTTCTTGTTTTTTCCTGAATTTCCTTACCGCTGAATTTCCTTGGAATCTTAAAACCGTCTATATAGGCGTCTATTTCCTTCTGGTCTTTATCTTTTAAATATTCAATTACGGAGAGAACTACTTTCTTGTTTGTCTTATCAAATTCTATTATTTCGGCTTTTAACGTTTCACCGGATTTGAAGAGATCGCTGAAATTCTTTATAGGGATGGTTGCCAGTTGAGATGCGGGTATAAAGGAATCAACCTCGTCAGGAAGCTCGACTATAATTCCTTTTTCAATCGGCTTTATAATCTTGCATTCTACCTCAGTACCGACTTTGTATTTTCCTTCAAGTTTATCCCATGGATTATCGAGTAACTGTTTTCTTCCAAGAGATATCCTTTGATTAGCCACATCTACTCCGAGAATTACAACTTCAAGTTCGTCGCCTATCTTTACAAACTCACCAATGTCCAGAATTTTCTTTGTCCAGGAGAGATCCGAAATGTGCACCAATCCATCCACCCCTTCCTCAAGCTCAACAAAAATTCCAAAGTTGGTAATATTACAAACTTTTCCTTTATGCTTTGTTCCGACCGGAAACTTATCAAGCAGGCTTTGCCATGGATTTGGAGTCAGCTGCTTCATTCCCAGCGAGAGCTTTTTATTATCTGTGTCAATAGTAAGAATCTGAGCTTCCACAACCTGACCCATCGAAACCATTTGAGAAGGATTTGTTATGTGCTGGGTCCATGACATTTCACTAATATGAATTAAACCTTCAATTCCCTTTTCAATTTCTATAAATGCTCCATATTCCGTCAAAGATACAACTTTTCCGGATACTTTATCACCAATTTTGAATTTGCTTTGAATGTCATCCCATGGATGTTTCTGCAATTGTTTTAGACCGAGATAAACTCTTTGCTTATCCGGATCAAATTCAAGGACAGAGACTTCAATATCCTGATCTAATTTTACGATATCGCTTGGATGACTTATTCTTCCCCATGAAAGATCTGTAATATGTATTAACCCGTCAAGTCCGCCCAGATCCACAAATACACCGAAATCAGTAATTGCTTTAACAACAGCTTTAAGTGTCATGCCTTTTTGAATGGTCTTTAAGAGCTGTTCTCTTTGTCCCGCCATTGATTCCTCAATCAGCATCTTATGAGATATTATAATATTTTCATTCTGATTGTTAACTTTGATAATCTTAAAATCCATTACTTTACCGACATATTCATCATAGTCTCGTATTGGTTTTGTATCTATCTGTGAGCCTGGAAGGAATGCAGATAAGCCGCTTATATCCACAACAAAGCCTCCTTTAATTCTCCTGATACATTTTCCTCTTACAACAGTTCCGTGTTTTTGTGCTTCAACTATGTTATCCCACATCTTCATCGAATCAGCCTTCTTCTTTGAAAGTACAAGCTGACCTTCCTTGTCTTCGATCTTTTCAAGGAAAACTTCTATGGTATTTCCGACGGCAATTTCCTCCGGTTTGGAAAACTCATTAACAGATACCCTTCCATCTGATTTTGAACCGATATCAATTAAAACGTCATCTCCGTTAATGGCTACTATTCTGCCTTTTACAAGCTCGTTTTCCTTGATAACATTAAAAGTCTTTTCGTAAAGACTAAGCATTTTCTTATACTCGTCTTCATCATAATCACTTACCAGGATTTTTATTTTATCTTTTTCTTCTTTGGAATTTGATTCCTTTTGTTGCCGCATACGCTCCGGTGCTTCAGATTTTCTGTCAGCTTTTACATCTTCCGCAATAACATTTGTTTCTGTTTCACTCATTTATGTTGCCTCCGCATCTCTTTTTAAAAAGAGATTATTTTTTTCTCACAAGATTCAATGAAATAATCTTTTTGAGGTTAAGTTAATAAATCCCGTTTAAGGGTCTGTTTAAAAAATTCCTGATTTCCTGATTATTCTTCATTACCTTTAATAGTTCTGAACAAAAAATTGACCTGCTCCTCTATAATCATATTTGTGGTATCAACTTCTATCGCATTCTTAGCCTTCTTTAGAGGACTTTCTTTTCTCTTCATATCCATCTCATCTCTTTTTTTTAATTCAATCATAATTTTATCCGTAGGAATTTTGAATCCGTTATCCATGAAGTCCTGCCTCCTTCGAGCTGCTCTTACCTTCAAATCACAAACCAAAAAAAATTTAAACTTTGCATCCGGAAAAACAACAGTTCCGATATCCCTCCCGTCCATTACCACATCCTTATCTTTTGCAAATAACCTTTGTTTATCAACCAGTATTCTGCGAATTTCCTTAATTGCACTCACATTGCTAACCTTGTTTGTTACTTCAAGTGAACGTATTTCTTTGGTTATTTTTTTCCCGTTTAAAATGAACTCCTCACCTTCAAAGGACATTTTTGCATTTTTGGTGATGTCCAGAATTTTTTTTGTATCACCAGGTTTAACATTATTTGTAATCAATTCATAGGTGACAGCTCTGTACATAGCGCCGCTATCAATGTAAAGGAAATTAAGCTTCTCGGCTAAAATTTTGGCTGTTGTACTTTTACCGGTTCCGGAGGGACCATCAATGGCAACAATTGTTTTGTTCATACTTTCTTAATACTTTTAACCAAGGGCGCTTTATTCATATAATAAATACCGGTTACTATACCATAGTCAGGTGTTCTAATATGGTGATAGAGGTGATACAATTCTCGGTAACAATGAGGTTATTGAAAGGCTTGCTGCATTCGGAAAGCTTGAATCCTCAAAATCTAAAGCCGAAAAAAGTTATTTGCCGGAAAACCCAATAAAATGGTAATAAAAAAGCAATTTTTCAAGCGAGTTTTTGAACTCTGATTGAGTTAAATTGAGTACGATAAAAATTATGTATGGGATGTATTAAAAATGTGACTTAGAATTATTTTAAATCTTCTCTCTTTCCCAAGCCCTAGCTTGGAAAGATCATTCAACTGTATACTTATAGAAATAATTCTGAAGGCTGGATTTGGTCTGATTGGATCCCCGCCTAAAGAGTTCGTCTAAAAACTAACTACTCCTTAACAAAGCCCAGCTTTGTAAGCAAAACTCGCACAGAATTAAGCCTTCCAAGCTGAGGCTTGGGAGGGAGAGATGTTTGAGACAAACTTTAAAGATCGCGGGGATGACAGTGGGAGGATTTGTTGTACGAGCCAGAATTTTTGTCTTCTTCCAAAGACCTAGCTTGGGAAGAATCAAATGTCAAAATTATAGTTCAATTTTAATTTTAATTGAATTAAATTAGTTAAGATTATATCTATAAATGTATGTTAAAATCTTATCTTCTTACCGTATTACTTTTTGTTTCTGTCAATTCCTTTTCGCAGTCAATAATACACTCTATTGACATTTCCGGTAATAAATTTTTTACGCAATCCGATATCTTAAGCTCCATGGTATCCAGGAAAGATGGATCGTTTGCACCAGAACAGTTTAAAGCCGATATGAAAACGATACGGGATAAGTACAAAATGTCCGGATTTCTATTTGCAAAATTAAACGGACAACAGCTCAATTTTGCCATGGATTCATCACTTGTGGATATAAAGATCGAAATTGAGGAAGGCAATAAAGTAATAATCGGAAATATTGACATCAGGGAAAACTCATCGATTACAAAAAGTCAGATATTAAATAAATTTGAAACCAAAGTTGGTGAAAATCTGGATGATAATGTTTTTAATAATGATCTGAAAGAATTACTTGGAATGTATGAAAAACAAGGTTTGCCCTTTGCAAAAGTAAATATAGACGGCATCTCGGTTTATAATGATAAAGGGACCGATAAAATTAAGATCGAATTGCTTATCACCGAAAATTCAAGAGTAAAGATTGACCAGGTAAAAATAAAGGGCAACGAAACCACTAAAGATTATGTCATATTAAGAGAATTAAAGCTTGACAAAAATAAAGTTATAAACTCTGCTTCTCTTCAGCAAATGAAGGAACGACTGGACCGGCTGAATATTTTTGAATCTGTTTCGGATCCTAAGATATATTCTTTAAAAAATAAGAAGACCTCGGGATTGCTTTTGGAAGTAAAGGAAGGAAATACTAATACGTTTGATGGTGTATTGGGATATGTTCCTCCGGCAGGCACCAATGATCATGGATATTTTACCGGACTGGTAAATGTATCTTTTAGAAATCTTTTCGGAACGGGGAGAAAAGTCGAAGCAAAATATGACCAGCAGGTTAAAGAAACCCAGGAACTGGAATTTGGATATCTGGAGCCATATTTTTTAAATTTTCCGTTAAATATAAACCTGGGTTTTCTGCAGCGAATTCAGGATACTACGTATACAAGAAGAAGAGTGGATTTTAAAGCTGATTTTCTTTTTACCAATAAATTTACAATTTCTGCGCTGGCAGGATATGAAAGAGTAATTCCTTCGGATATTGTGGCTCCAACTTTAATAATTGCAGATTCAAGGGTGCTGCTTTCAGGTATAGAACTAAAATTTGATAACAGGGATAATATTTTTGTTCCTTCGAAGGGTTTTGTATATAGAACATCGTATTCTTATGGAAGTAAGAATATTTTCAATTTCCTTCAATTCCAGAATTTAGGTTATCGTGAAAGCTATTCGATCCAAAAATACTTTGTGGATTTTGATTTTTATTTTTCATATTTCAAACGCCAGACTAATTTAATAAAATTGTTTGGCGGGGAAGTAAAATCAGATAAACTGGAAGACGCAGATTATTTCAGGATAGGGGGTAGCAGATATATAAGAGGATATCGTAATGAACAATTTCTTGCTTCAAGGCTTGCAGCTGGCAATCTTGAATTTCGTTATTCTATTTCGAGGAAAGGATTTCTTTTTTCGTTCTTCGATGCAGGATATTACTTTCGACCGGCTGATGTCTTAAACAATTTTCCTGAACAAAAAGGATTTTTATATGGTTATGGCTTAGGAATTCGCCTGGAAACAGGACTTGGATTAATCGGCGTGAGCTATGCGCTTGGCAAAGATGACGGGTTTCTTGATGGGAAAATTAATTTTGGATTAATAAATGATTTTTAACCAACAATGTTTAATATAAAATTATTTTCAATAGCTTATCCGCCTCATTATCACTAAATACTATTTTACCAATTTCACATTCATTACATCTTCCTGTGACGCAATAAAAATTATGCAAATGTATTAATCCCTGTTCATCTGATAAAGATTTAGTTTTCAGGTTCAGCTGCTCAGCCATAATCCTGGTAACTTCGTTAGAACCGCCTTTAAATTTTTGGTTTTGATAAAAGTATTCCATTCTGTTTCGTAAATCTGTTTTATTAAATTTGATGGAATACAGATAAACAAATGGAAGTAAAATATTTGTAATAATTGCAGTGATTCTTTCATAGCCAATAATATTATCCCGTAACCCGCTCGGAATGCCAAAATTATAATGATTATTCCAATAATCCGAGAACGGAATGTTTCTGAACAAAGACTCAATTTCTTTTTTTGGATTTTCACAATCTTCAAAAATCTTAATAATTTTTTTAAATAATTCATTATTAATTATTTCGAAGAGTAAACCCGAGGCATAAGCAAGACGGATAGTAGGAAAGTTTGAGGGTCTTAGCCGGAAAAAAGTCCATTCTGATTTGTCCATAATTTCCTTCCGTAATATTTCTCTTAGATATTTCCATGCAGTTTTCAATTCCTCTATATAAGTATCCCTGAATCTCAGATCCTGTAAAAACCCCGATAAGCCAAACACAAGGGCATCGATCTGGATTCTATTCAGATTAAGATTCTTAATATCGGAGAGGCTGAGTCTTTTGGCAAACTTATAAAATTGCTGTTTGTTTTTTGAGTATCCCAGAGCTTCGGTTATAAACTCATACAGAACCTGCTCCCAGCAACTCTTCCTTACAATCTCATTTGAAATTTCTTTCCGCCGTAAATCTATTCTCTCCGATTTGTAAACAAGCCTTTCTTTGCTCAACTTTTCTAAATTTGTTGATTTTATTTTTTCGGGAACACCGGAATTACGGGAATAACAGGGTAGTTTGAAAGCCGGAGAAGGATTATTGATTATATCCTTCCAGATTTCATGGATAGAGGAGGTTAAAAATTCCGATAAAACTACTGTGGGGATTTTTCTTGCCTTTTTAACTAAAAAATTTCCCGTCGTACTTCCATTTTCATTTTGATAGAAAACAATGTGCAATATCAGTTCATTATATTTATTGTCTCCGGAATGATGGTGTAAATACCAATCATGCATAGATCTGTGGATTTCAATGCTTCCTGAATAAATTACCTGACCGACTTTCACTCTGGCATCCTTATAATCCGGACCGGAGTCATAATTTCTTCTTCCATAATTTAAAATTGTAACTTTTTCCCCTTCAAGCGTGGTTAGGTTCCTGTAATACGACTTTTCTTCCCAGATCCGGCATATGAAATTTTCATTCAGGTTCAGTTTTATCATTAAAATTTAAAAAGGTTTTAATTACATTAATGAATAATAGTTTTTTAAAATAATTAAACGACTCAATATAATATGCAAAATTTAAACTTGAAATTCTTTACTATATTAATTTTTTCAATTATCCTGATAGGATGCTCTTCTAATAAAAAAACGGAGGACGTTTATTTATCTGAAGCAAAAGCAAAGCTGGATAATAAACAATATGACGAAGCTATAGCAGAATACAGAGAATTTATAAAAAATTATCCCAAATCAGATAAAGCAATTTTTGCCTACAATCAAATTGCCGGAATCCAGGTAGATGAACAGAAAAACCCGCAGGAAGGAATAAAAACATATAAGGCAATTGCCGAAAATTTTCCTAATACAAAAGAGGCTAAACAATCTATGTTTATGGTTGCATTTATGTATGATGAAACGCTGAAGGATAAAGAAAATGCAATAAAAGCTTATAAAGATTTTTTGCAAAAGTATCCCACCGATACCGATCCCAATGATAAAATGAGTGAATCCGCTAAAACTATGCTGGATGTTCTGCAATCAGGAAAGTCCATTGAAGAAATTATTCAGCAAAACATTGAAAAAATGGGAAACCAATCAGCTAAAGACAGTATAAAACTGGATACAAAAGAAGGGCCTGGAGAAACAACAAAACCGGAAATAAAAAAAATTGATCCTTCGCAGGAAAAGAAAAATAATCCAAATAAGAAAGCCGGTGATAAAGAGTAGTTTATATTGAAAAGATAAAGCTTAAATAATTGCAGGTAACCCGGGATAACAGGAAATATTTAGACCCTTCCGTTGTAGCCAGACTTTCA
This sequence comes from Ignavibacteria bacterium, assembly GCA_038240405.1. Classification (GTDB taxonomy): domain Bacteria; phylum Bacteroidota; class Ignavibacteria; order Tepidaquicellales; family Tepidaquicellaceae; genus JAGPCH01. The sequence goes on along the minus strand of JBBSDT010000010.1, from coordinate 14,333 downwards.
AATATGGAATTGAAAGCGAAAATGGTTGTAGAGGGTTTTATCGCAGGATTGCACAAATCCCCTTACCATGGATTCAGCGTTGAGTTTGCAGAGCACAGACAGTATATGCCGGGAGATGATCTGAAGCATCTTGACTGGAAACTTCTGGGTAAAACCGACAGATATTATATAAAACGATTTGAGGAAGAAACAAATCTAAAATCTTATTTCCTGCTTGATATCAGCAGATCAATGAATTTTAGTTCCGCCGGTTCAGGATTAAGTTTATCCCGGAAAAAGCTTTTCAAAAAAGTTTTTTCAAAGAATGAAAACAATATTCCCGTATCAGGCGCCTCCCTAACCAAACTTGAGTATGCCTCATATCTTGCTGCCTCATTGGCATACCTTATGTTGCTGCAGCGGGACGCTATATCCCTAACCACTTATGACACTCAAATCCGCACATATATTCCTCCACATTCGACCAAGGCAAATTTGCAGTTGATTTTAAAAACACTTTCCAAAATAAATTCTATAAATGAGACAGGAACAGCAAAGTGTCTTAATGAAATTGCCGACAAGGTTAAGAGGAGGGGATTAATTATTATCTTCAGCGATTTTTTTGATGAGCAAAAAGACGTAATTAATGCCTTAAAGCATTTTCGTTATAATAAGAATGAAGTTATTTTATTTCAGATATTGGATCCTGTTGAACTGACATTTCTTGAAGGTAGCCCGGTTACTTTAAAAGATATGGAAACTCATGAAGAAATGTTTTCTCAGCCTTTCGCTATGCAAAAAGCTTATCAGGATGCTATAAGGGAATTTATTGAAAAATATAAGACGGAATGCATCAAAAATAATATTGATTACACTTTACTGTCAACGTCAACACCGTTTGACACTGCTTTATTATCGTATTTAAATAAAAGAAAAAAACTTATCTGATTACTTAATTCTTGTTCCTGCTTCATCCCAGATCGGAGTGGTAAGCTTATAATCCCCGAATCCCGTATCATCAACAAAAACAAACTGCCGGTTTGCAGTATAAAAATCCCAGACTTCGTACGGTTTCGTATTTTCTGTAAATGGAAACCTTTCTATATTACTTGGTTCCCCGAAAATTATATACACCATTCCCATGTCAGTCTTCCAGCCGTCAATATAATGCGAGTATCTTTCATTGGCAGTTTTTATTCTTTTGTAATATTCCACCATAAGTTCGTTTCTTGCTGTATTCGGGGATGGATCTTTACTCCTCCAGAACTCTATAAAATATTTTTCTTTCAAATCATTAGTAGAAGCATTTCTGATTTTATTGAGCTCATCACCGCTTGCAATGTATATAAGCTGATCAACCAAAAGATCGAGATCCTTCATATTGACAGGCATTCCGCTGAGCTTGTTTGAGAATTCTTTTTCAGCCAGCAGCTGCCCGTTTGAATTGTCTTTTATTTCAAGCTTGTAATTGCCGAACACAAGATTTGTGGTTGGTATCTTCTCAAAAAATTTATTTGTACCCGGTACCAGGGTATATGTATAATTACCTTTTTCAAATACTTTATCCTTTCCGTCAGTAATCTTATATGAGAAATCATTCACAACCTGCTGGCTCTTCGAATTATAAACTTCAAAAAATAAAAACAGCTCTTTCAGATTGTCAATATTTTTGTCAACCAAAGGAGTTATAATTTTTTTCCCGCTTTCTTCTTTCAGATTGCTTACAAGCATTATATCGCTGAATGCAATGTCCTTCTGGGCAAAATCACTTATCTGCACCTGTGCCTTTTTTACTTTTTCTTTTTTAGTATTTATATCGCTTAATGTAACCTCAAGATTATAATTCCCGGGGGTGAGGTAGAATTCTTTTACAATAAACTTAGCTGATTCTTCCAGCTTTTTTTGTTCATCTTTGGTAGTTGTTACATAGTCTGTAATGGTTTCATTTGATACAATTTCGTTAACTGAATTAGTGATTTTTACATTGTAGCTGATACTTGCTTCATAGTTCTTTGTGCTGTAATTCTTTTTGAACTGCAGATTATCCAGTGGAATTTTAAGATAAATATCCAGTCTCGCTTTCATCTGGTCTTTTGCGTAGAACACCATCGGATCTACAAAGAAGAATTCTTTGTCGTTGCCCTTTATGGATTTATCCTTTAATTGAGACTGTGCACTGCCTGTAAGGATAAGGGTAAATAAGAAGATGAAGAAACACAGCCTGTATGCTGCTTTCCTGAAAAATAGAAAAAAGTTTGTGGTAATAAAGATTTTCATAACCAAGCCTCCTGTATATTCAAAATTTAATAAAAAATTTTTTAGACGGATAACTCTCCGAACAGATCAAATTCTTCTGCATCGAATATCTTTACATTATAAAACTCTCCTGTTTGTAAGCCGGGACTATTAATATAAACTTCCTGGTCTATCTCCGGCGCATCTTTATAACTTCTGCCTATGAAATAGCCGTTTTCTTCCCTGTCGACAATAACTTTAAAAACCTCATTAACTGACGCCAGATTTTTTGCAATAGATATTTTCCTTTGTTCTTCCAGAATTTGTCTCTGCCGGTTTAACTTTTCAGCCGGGGAAATCCTATCCTCCAAATGAGCGGCGAAAGTATTATCTTCATGCGAATATACAAAAACTCCAAGCCTGTCAAATCTAAATTCTTTTACAAAATCCAGTAATTCAAGGAAATCTTCTTCTGTTTCTTCCGGGTAGCCGACAATTAAAGTAGTTCTGATTGAGATTCCCGGAATTTCGTTCCTTAATCTGCTTAACAGATTTATCAAACTTTTTTTTGTTATTCCCCTTCTCATTGACTTAAGAACATTATCGGAAATATGCTGAATTGGCATGTCAATATACTTACAGATATTTTCGGTATCTTTAATTGTATCAATAAGATCTAATGGGAACCTTGACGGATAAGCATACATTAACCGGATCCATTCAATTCCCGGGATTTTCGCTAATTCAGAAAATACTGTTGAAAGATTTCTTTTTCTGTCTGAATCAAATCCCCAGTAAGTTGTATCCTGACCGATTATTATTAACTCCTTAACTCCCTTTAGTGCAAGCTTACGGGCTTCCAATAATATTTCATCAAGAGGCTTGGATTTATGATTGCCTCTCATTATAGGGATTGCACAAAAAGAACACGGATTATCGCAACCTTCACTTATTTTTAAATACGCAAAATGGGAAGGCGTTGTTAATACTCTTTCACCTATAAGGTTATTTTTATAGTCAACTCCAATTTCATTTAAGATGCTAAGGATTGTTGGAGGCTTGTGTGTTGAGCCGAAGTATTTATCTACTTCGGGTATATCATTTTCCAGTTCTTTTTTATATCTGTCAGACAGGCAGCCTGCCACATAAACATTTTTGATCTTTCCCCTGGATTTCATTTCAACCGCCCTCATGATAGTATCGATTGACTCCTGCTTTGCGGATTCTATAAACCCGCAGGTATTGATTATAACATTTTCTGCCTTATTCTCATCATCCACGATTTCAATGTCATTTGATCTTAGCTGTGACAGAATAAATTCCGAATCTACAAGATTTTTTGAACATCCCAGAGTAATAAGTTTGACCCTGTCTTTTCTTACTTTCATAAATTTTAAAACCCTCCGATTCCCGTTAAAGTTTACCAGGGATCAAGAGGGTTGATTTAAAAATAAGTTAAATGAAAAATCATCAACAAGAAATGTAAATTAATAGTAATAGACAAGTTTTTTATTGCAAACTTTTGTCACAAACAGCAAACTCACTCTTTATGTGCTGGTGAGCCACGCTTCGCCCGGTAACCACGAATGTACGACGTAAAACCAATCAACAAAGGTGACCAAAGTCCAACCTCCCCCCTCGGTCCCCTCTAATAAGAGTGTGTCTCAAAACTAACCACTACTTACAAAGCCCCAGCTTTGTAAGTAAAACTAGCACAGAATTAGACCTTGTCAAGCGGGGGCTTGGGAAGGAGAGATGTTCTGAACTTCCAACCTCCCCCTCTGTCCCCCTCTAAAAGAGTATGTCTCAAAATCTGCCTGCTACTTACAAAGCCCCAGCTTTGTAAGAAAAATTTGAATAGAATTTAACTTTCCCAAGCCGGGGCTTGGGAAAGAGAGATGTTTTGAGATAAACTCCAAAAAAAGGAGGGGGGAGCTTTCTCAAAATATCTCTTCATTTGGATAACATTTAATTTTTGGTCATCAACAGCATACTCACTCTGTCTTGTTAGATTGCTTCGTCGTCACGGATGTCCGGGCTCCTCTCAAAGACAACTTAAAAAGACAGCTATACATTTTTTACTTGTTATGATAGCTCAGAATTGGTTTATTTGCAAACAAAAAATGATTTCGGTAAAGAATCTGACAAAAAGATACAATCCTGATACTATAGCATTAGATGACATTTCATTTGAAATCGATAAAGGGCAGACCTGCGGATATATCGGAACGAATGGAGCAGGAAAAACCACTACAGTTAAGATTCTTACAGGTGTGCTCGAATTTGAAACAGGAGAGGTAATAGTAAATGATATTAATGTAAAAAAAGATAATTTCGAAGTTAAAAGAATTGTAGGGTATGTTCCTGAAACTGCAAATCTCTTTAATTCACTTTCTGCAAAAGAATATCTTGAATTCATTGGCAGAATAAGAAACCTGGATCAGGAGATTTTAAAAAAAAGAATAAATAATTTTGCGGAATTATTTGATTACAGAGAATCATTGAATGAATCTATAGGTATTCTCTCCAAAGGAAATAAGCAAAAGATATTAATTACCTCTGCCCTTTTACATAATCCCGAGGTAATATTTTTTGATGAGCCGCTCAACGGACTTGATTCGGAATCCATATTTATTTTTCAAGACCTTATAACGCATCTTGTTTCAAAACAAAAAACAATTTTTTATTGCTCGCATCTTCTGAATACAGTTGAAAAAGTTTCGTCGAATATAATTCTTCTGGATAAAGGTAAAATAGTTTTGAATATGAAAACAGAAGAATTACAGAGTTCCGAAAACTATACAGGACTTGAAAATCTCTTTCGCAATCTCAAAACTAATCATGAATCAGCGAAGTATTCTTATGAAAATTTGTTTGATTAGTGCTGCAATAATTATTTCATTTTTTGCTAACCATACTTTTGCCCAGATAAATCTTGTCTACCAGGATTCAATTTATACATCCAATTTCTTACGAACGAGCTTATTTAATGATATTAATCTGGCTAATTTGAACTCTGTTTTAAACTATTCGAATAAATTCAATAAAGTCGGAATATCCGTGGAAAATTACTATCTCTCGAATGTTTCAAAGCTGGGTCAAAACTTTTTCAGAGATTATAACAATTTCAGGTTTCTGGTTTTCTATAACCTAAAGAAAAATCTTAATGCAGGCATCGGATTTCAAAACAGGTTTCTTACTGATGATAAGAATGTTGAGACAAATAAAAATAACAGTAATTATATTTATACTGATCTTGACTATATATTAAAAAATAATATTTTCTTTAATTCCAAGCTGGGAATAAAGTCTGAAGATCAGATCGGTGAATTCAATACGGGCTTCAGCGGACTTATCTCAACTGAGGCAGATAACTTTTTATATAAAGATTATCTGGCAAATGGTAAGCTGATATTGTTTTATGAAAATCTTATACAGAAGCAAAATCATAATTATGATATTAATGCCGGCATATTCAAGAAATTTACTTCACAGACGGACAACACAGGAACCATCAGGTATTTTAACCAGAGAAATGATATATTTTTTCCCGCAACCCTGAGTGTTATTAATCAATATAACGTAAAGAATAATATTGAAAAAAGAATTGAAAATTATTTTCAAATCGGCGACAATCTGAATTATTCGCTTAACAGCAGGTTAAACTTTTCTTTAACCGGATCATTTATGAACAGGAATATTACAAAAGAATTTAAGTACCGGGCATCTTCAACAAATATTCTTTTTGAAAATGTTTATGATACCAAAATACTGGAAACCAACCTTGAGTTTTCAGCCGGATTATATTACAACCGGACTAAGCTAATCTCCCAGCTAAAATTTGCTTATGATGAACGCTCCGAAAACCACTCACTTATTAATACTGCCGGATTATTAATTTCCCAGATCACGGAACTGGAAAAGGCCGAAAAGAATAAGAATAACAACAGCAGAAGGACGTCCGTACTTTTGAATACACTTTACCTTATTTCAAATACAAATTCTTTCGGAGTTATCGGCTCCGGATCACTATTGCGGTATGATACTGATTTTGATCAAAACTATGACGACAGGGACGAGCTTGAATCCATATTTTCAGCATTTCACCGTTACAATAATTTATTGAACTTTAATATTGAAACAAGATTTGATCTGATATTTTCCCGGCTGAGCTATATTTTTTCTCAAAGGAGTGCAAATAATTACAAAAACAGAATTTATAAGCTTACTTCTCAGAGCACGTTCACGCCGGTCAGGCAACTTTCAACCAGGAATTTCGTTCAGGTGCTGGCAAACTACACCATCTATGATTTTGAAGACATTGTTTCAGACGTTCAAAGCTTTTCATACAGGCAGCTCAATGCAAAGGATTCGACAACTTTTAATATAAGCAACGGATTTGCACTCGATTTTATCGGGGAACTTAAGTTTTATGAACAGGCGCAGTTCAATGATAAAAACTTTTCTGTTAAGCCGATAGCTTATTTTGTGGAACAGCTTTATCTGCCCGGAGTAAGTTATTTAATTAATTATTTGGTTAAGGTAGGAGCAGGATATAAATTTTTTGAACAAAAACGTTACCAGTATGAAAATTCAGCAAAGCAATTGGCGAATACTTACATATCTTACGGACCCGCCGTTAATGTTAATTTCTATTTGAATCATAGTTCAGTTATTAATTTTACCGGCGGCATCGATTTTATAAAATATGATAATAATTTACAAAACAATTCATCGATCAGCCTGCAATTAAATATTTTATGGAACATTTAGAGAATCGATAACAGTCTTTTGCTTATAACTAATATTACCTGAGTTGAAAAAGATCAATTTAATCTTAAAAAGCGAGAGAAGTGAAATCCGGAGGTTTGAAAAAATTCTTGAAGAAGAAAACCGGGTATTTGATCTTGTGATTGAGAAATTTATTAACCTTCAGATAGCCTGCTCAGAGGCTCTCGTAAATGCTATAGTTCATGGAAACGAAGAAGACGAAGCGAAAAAAGTTTATGCAGGTATTGAGTATGATGATATTCAGTTAACAGTTACAATCAGGGATGAGGGTAAGGGTTTTGATGTAAAAAGTCTGCCGGATCCTACTTCAAAAGAAAATTTATTAAAGGAAAGCGGCAGAGGAATTTTTATTATTAAGTCTTTAGTGGATGAATTCATCTGTAATTCATCTGATAGCGGAACGGAATTTATTCTCAGGGTACGCAAGCATTAATCAACTCTTAGACAATTTATCAAATACATCCATAACTTCTTTTACAGACTTTGCAGATTCTGTAACCAGTTTCATTTCTTCTTCATTAAGCTTTAATTCAATAATTTGTTCTATACCATCTTTCCCAAGAATGACAGGTACGCCGAGATAAATATCCTTTAAACCATATTCACCCTGAAGCCATGCACAGACAGGAAAAATCCTTTTCTGATCCCGGATAATGGATTCAACCATTTGTGCCGCTGCAGCGCCGGGCGCATACCAGGCAGAAGTTCCCATTAAAGTAACCAGTTCGCCGCCGCCCTTCTTGGTTCGTTCAACAATTGCATTTAACTTTTCAGCGTCAATCATTTCAGTAACCGGTATTCCGCTAACCGAGGTATATCTTGGCAGAGGAACCATAGTATCGCCATGTCCTCCAAGAAGCATCGCACTTATATCTTTGGGCGAACAATCAATCGCTTCGGCTAAAAAAGCACGATAGCGCGCTGTGTCAAGAATCCCTGCCATACCCATCACTTTGACTGATGGTAGTTTTGAAGTTACATATGCACAATAAGTCATTACATCAAGAGGATTTGAAACCACAATTAATATTGTATTAGGCGAGCACTTAATTACATTTTCAGTCACTGATCTTACAATTGCAGCATTTGTCGAGATAAGATCATCCCTGCTCATACCCGGTTTCCTTGGAAGTCCTGAAGTAATTACGACAACTTCCGAATTTTCTGTGCGAGTGTAATCATTTGTCACACCAATTACACGGGTATCATAATTATTTACTCCTGATGACTGCCAGATATCAAGCGCCTTTCCTTCGGCAATGCCTTCTTTGATATCAACTAAGACAACTTCCCTGACGAGTTCCTTATGTGCAATTACGTTTGCACAGGTTGCGCCTACGTTTCCGGCTCCCACTACTGTAACTTTCATTTAAATATTTTTTGTTTTTATAAAAAAAATGGTTATTTCTATTTTGAAATAACCAGATATATTAAAACCTAATTGGATTACAAATTATGCAGTTTGTAAAGGGAGAACATTCAATATTTTTCTGCCTTTTTTAGTTACAAAGTTTACATGTCCGTCAATCAAAGAAAATATTGTATAGTCTCTTCCAAGACCAACATTTATACCGGGAAGAAATTTTGTTCCTCTTTGCCTGACTAAGATATTTCCGGCTTTAACAACTTCTCCTCCGAATTTTTTTACTCCCAGCCGCTGTGAATTGGAGTCTCGTCCGTTTTTAGAACTTCCAAGTCCTTTTTTATGTGCCATTACTGATTGCTTAAATTAATTGTTAAATTCTTTTTTGTATTATGATATCTTATCGATCGAAACCTGTGTATAATTTTGCCTGTGTCCTTTTCTGACTCTATAACCCTTCCTTCTCTTTTTCTTAAAAACAATAACGGTATTATCCTTAACGTGGTCCAGGACAGTTGCTTCAACCTTCATTGATAGCATAGGAGCGCCAATCTCAAAAGACTTATCATCCGAAGTAAACATCAAAACGTTTCCAAAAGTAATCTTTGATCCAATTTCATCTTTTAATTTAGGAATAAAGACTTTCTGATTTTCCTGAACTTTATACTGACATCCTTTTATATTTACAATTGCGTACATTATATGTTTTTTTTATTTATTAAACAGGATTGTAGTGGAGCTAAGCGGGGTCGAACCGCTGACCTTCTGAATGCCATTCAGACACTCTACCAACTGAGCTATAGCCCCAATTTAGCTTTGTAACTTTTTAAAATACTAATTATAGTACGAAATTTCAAACCATTATTGAAGGAAAACTTTGAACCTCTTTGAACCAAGGATTTAAGGATTAATGGATTACACGATTAGATATGAATTAACAATGATTGAACACTTGATAATTGCTCTTTTGGCCGGGATCCAATCAAAAAACTTGAACCAGGATTAAAGGATTACAGGATTTGTCATTGATTAATAAAAATTGAGCATTGATAGTTGATAACTGTTCTTTTGTCATCCCCGCAATCTTTTGAGCGGGGATCCAATCAGCAATTTTTTGAACCAGATTATAGGATTTGTCATCAATTAATAAAACATTGAACATTGATAATTAATTATTGAAAAATTGCTCTTTTGTCATTCCGGCAATCTTTTGGCCGGAATCCAATCAAAAAACTTGAACCAGGATTAAAGGATTATAGGATTACAGGATTTGTCATTGATTGATAAAAAATTGAGCATTGATAACTGCTCTTTGTCCTCCCTGCGATCTTTAGGAAGGGGTATCCACCGGTTCATCCCATCAGCAATCTCAGCAGACCTGTCATCCCCGCAATCTTTTGAGGGGGGATCCAATCAGCAATCCTGACTACGAAGCAATGTCTCAAATAAATGAGAGAGATTCCTCTTTTCTCCTTTCCAAGCCCCTGCTTGAGAAGATCAAATTCTAAGAGAGTTTTTGATTGTTTCAAGTGAGTTGGAGTTGAAATAATTCGTAGAAAAAAATAAGATTTTATTTCTGTCTTCAATGATACAGGATTAAGCATGGATGGTTTGAAAATAAAAGTCTTTTCTTAAAAAATGACCTTATAGTCAAGTTTGCTGATTGGATTCCGGCCTAAAGATCGCCGGAATGACAAGTATTAGGATTTCTCGAGCTTTTTTCTCGTTCCCAAGCCCCCGCTTCTCTAGCTCAAAGAAGCAGCTTAGAAAAGATAAGATCTCAAAGTCCAAAACTAAGAAATGAGAATGCAAAATTATTCGACGAAAGGTGTTGATTTAGACTTCTGACTTTAGAACTAAGACTTGAAATTTTTATACTAAGAAAACAAATCGTCTGATTAAGACTTGAAATTTTTAAACTAAGAAAACAAATCGTCTAATTAAGACTTGAAATCTGGAAATTAAGAAAAATTATTTAATAATTAAGAAGTCAATCAACTGAATTAAGAACTTTTTACTGAAAATAATGTCACAAGAAGCTGTCAGAAAATAGACAAATCGGGAAATAATGCGGCCTGCTTGCCTATTGAAGAAGACAGAATGGTAAATTATTTAGTCAGAGGCAAGAATTATGCTGTCTGTTAACAAAAAAAAATAGTCAATCAGTAAAATAAAATATTGAAATAGGGTCGGGAAGAGATGAAATCCTCCCGGAAAAAAGTGAAATGCAGTCGGGAAGAATCCAATTGGTATGGGAACGTAATCAAATCTCGAAAAGATGAACTCCGAGTGACAAATATGTCATAAAAAGTCGATTTTACTTCAAATTCGCAGTTTGACAAATAATTCAATTTTGTGAAGGATAATTCAAAAAATTACTTTACCAAAACCATTCTCTTGGTTTCAACAAACTTCTCGATATTATTTTCTGTAGCTTCTAATCTGTAAAAATAGACTCCGCTTGAAAGATTTGTTCCGTTAAATTCTACAGAATATTTACCGGCTGTTGTAAGTTCATTGTTTACAAGCTTAATTATTTCTCTTCCCAGCAGGTCATAAACAATCAGACTTATTTTATTTTCTTTTGGTAATTCGAAATTAATTTTGGTAATAGGATTGGAAGGGATTCGGATAATTTTGCGAAAGAGAAAACTCCTGTGGCAGCTCATTTTCTGAATTATTGATATATGAAATTATACCTCCGCCATCAGTTGTTTTATAAATACTGCTTCGCCCCGAGCACCATAGGTTTAAAGAATCTGTTAAGAAAAGCCTGTATTTTGGTTTTCCGGTTTCATAAAGCTGCTGATACCAGTTCGTTCCCCCGTTAGTAGTCTTATAAATAAGTCCGTTGTCATAGTAATTCGTTTTACCTGCAGCAAAACCAGTATTATAGTCAATAAATTTCACATCATAAAATATATCGGAGCTGCTAAAGATGGTATACCAGCTTAATCCTCCATTAATGGTTTTGAATATATAATTATTTGCTGCTAAATATCCTATGCTTGTATTGAGAAAGATAAACTTATTTATATATATCTCCCAGGGCTGATATACACTAAGCCAGTGATCTCCTCCGTCAGTTGTTTTTAGTAATGTGCTTCCGTTATGGATGCCCGGGGGTATACCGAATTGCCTGCCGTTGCAAACTTTTTGGAACACCAACACTGGCGGAAAAGTTGTCATCCCGGCGATCTTTAGGCCGGGATCCAATCAACAAACTGATATCGATGCAGTGTTTTTAAATAACAAGAGAGATGCCTCTTTTCTCCTTCCCCAGCCCTGCTTGGGAAGTCCAAATTCTCTGTAAGTTTTTAATTGTTTTAGTTGGTTGAGTTTTGAAATAATTCGTAAAAAACAATAAGGATTTATTCTGTCTTGTTAGCTGAGTCACATGATACAAGGGAGTTAGCAAGGAAGGTTGGAAACAAGAATCTTTCTTTAAAAAAAACCTTATAGTCAAGTTTGCTGTTTGGATTCCGGCTCACCTCGCTGAGATAGACGAAGCAGCCTAAAGATCTCCGGAATGACAGGTACCAGGATAATTGACCCTCGGTTTGTCCTTACACAAAAAAAATATAATGTTTAATTTTAAGCCGAAGAAACCAATGTATGATGGAAATAAAATATCTGAAAGGAGTCGGTGAAAAAAGAGCGGAAGCATTCGCACAAATCGGAATAAACTTTATTGATGATTTTATTAATTTTATCCCCCGGACTTATATAAAAAAAATAAACATAAGGGAAATAAACTCACATTATGGGGAAAACATAATTATTACCGGAAAAATAATTGATGTTGTTTATCCCCGGAAAAGCAATCATCCCCTGCAGATAATTCTGAAAGACAGTTCCGGAGTATTGGATATACCGGTATTCGGAAGAAATGAGTTCGGGTCAAAACAATTCAGATTGAATGAAGGATATTTATTCTGGATCAAGATTGAAAAGGAAAATTTCAGTTCCACCGCGAAAATAAGCTACAGAGATCATCTGAAGCTGAATGAATACGATCCGATGGAAAAAGATTTCATGAAATATAAATGGTTCCCGCTTTATGAATTGTCAGGAGTTCTGAAAAAAACATGGATCAAGCCGTTACTTTTGTCTAAAATTGTATTTAATGCATTCAGCACTATGTTAAAAGCCAATCCGGACTATATTGAAGAAACTGTTCCGGAAAATATTTTATCGGAGAATAATCTTACCGCCAGGAAAGACGCAATACTCCGGATCAACTTCCCTGTTGAAATAGCTGACGTTGAAATAGCCAGGAAACGTTTAGCATTTGAAGAACTCTTTTATCTTGAACTAATACTTGCCCTGAGAAAAAAAACTCTTCAAAGTGAAAAGAAGGGAATAAAATTTGACAGGGATGTAAAAGAGCTTGTCCTCAAATTTAAATCCTTACTTCCTTATGAACTGACTTCCGCACAGATCCGGGTGATTAAGGAAATTCATGACGATATGAAATCAAATAGATGCATGAACCGTTTACTTCAGGGAGACGTAGGAAGCGGAAAAACCATTGTTGCTGTATTTTCTATGCTGGTCGCGATTGAAAATGGTTATCAGAGTGCGCTTATGTGCCCTACGGAACTGCTGGCCGAACAACACTTTAAAACAATTTCTGAGATTGTTCAGCCTCTGGATATAAAAGTAACTTTGCTGCTTGGCGGTCAGAAAAAGAAGATTCGCGATGAAGTTTTAGAAGAGATTAAAACAGGTCTGTCAAATATAATAATTGGTACACATGCATTGATACAGGAAAAGGTAGAGTTCAACAACCTGGGGTTTGTAGTAATAGATGAACAGCATAAATTTGGCGTAATGCAAAGGGCTAAATTAAAAGAAAAAGGATTCAATCCGGATGTTCTTGTTATGACGGCAACCCCGATTCCAAGAACTCTGTCAATGACTTATTACGGAGATCTCGATGTTTCGACAATTGATGAACTTCCAAAGAACAGGATTTCTGTCAAAACTGCTCTTAGAAAAGAATCAGATAAACCCGGTATTCATACGTTTATACAAAGTGAAATAAAAAAAGGTCGGCAGGTTTATATAATTTTCCCAATAATTGAAGAATCCGAAAAGCTTGATCTAAAGTCAGCGGAAGAAAATTATAAATTGCTCAAAGAAAATGTTTTTCCCGACTTAAGTGTCGGGTTGTTACACGGCAGGATGTCCGCTGACGAAAGGGAGAAAATTACGCAAGATTTCAGGAAAGGTGAAATCAAAATTCTGGTTTCAACCACAGTAATTGAAGTTGGGATTGATATTCCAAATGCAACCGTAATGATTATTGAAGAGGCTCAGAGGTTCGGGCTTTCCCAGCTTCATCAACTCAGAGGCAGAGTCGGTAGAGGCTCCAACCAATCGTATTGTATATTGATAGCAAAACATCTTGGAGAGGACTCGTTCAAGCGTTTGAATATTTTGTGCCAGACGTCAGATGGATTCAAGATTGCAGACATGGATATGGAAATAAGAGGTCCCGGTGAATTCTTTGGTATCCGTCAGTCCGGAGTTCTAAACTTTTCATGTACTGATCTGACACGGGATAAAGAAATATTCGAAACTGCCCGGAAAATTGCTTTTGAAATAATAGAGAAGGATTCTCAATTGCGGATGGAAGAACATAAAGTAATTAAAAAAGCTTTTATGAAAAATTATAAGGATTCTTTGCAACTTATGGAAGTGGCATGATGACAATACTGTCTACTGTTTTTTGTCAACCTGAACGAGTGGAGCAGAGTGAAGTGAAGGATCCAATCAACAGCTTATAAAATTATAAATTGCAAATTTTAAATTGCAAATTCCGCCGTCGGTAAATTAACAAAAGGGCTCACTTTCTTTTAGAGTTAGCACGAATTATTTTCGTGGAAAAATGAACTTCATAAAAAGAAAGGAACCCTTAAAATGCAAATTACAAAAAATGAAATTTACAATCACTACATTG
>JBBSDT010000009.1:0-24060 GCA_038240405.1 Ignavibacteria bacterium | reverse complement strand
TATCTGAAACCATTTAAACTTTAAAATTGTAGGGATACTAAGAATGATAGTTATGAAATTCCACCCAACTCTCCCCAAAGCGGAGCCTCCTCATGGAATACATTAACAAAAATCCCGGTTCTCAATGAAAACCGGGATAAATTTAAATGCTATAAGATATCTTACTAACTAAGCTTCTTTCAAAGCTTCTGCTCCTCCTACAATTTCAAGTATTTCTTTTGTGATTGCTGCCTGTCTGGCTTGATTGTATGCCAGCTCCAGTATTTTCAATAAATCGGATGCATTCTTTGTAGCAGTTTCCATGGCTGTCATTCTTGCAGCCTGCTCAGCAGCATTTGACTCTAATAAAACTTTCCAGAACTGTATGTTATATTGTTTTGGTATTAACTCTTTAAGTATCTCAATTGCGCTGGGTTCAAATATGTAATCTACTGCTGTTGCTTTTTTTTCTTCCTTTGTTAATGTGCTGTTTTTTTTCAAAGGCAAAAACTGTTCTCTGACTATGACCTGTTTTGCAACTGACTTAAACTCATTATAAATAATTTCAACACTGTCATATGCTTTTCTTTTATATCCGTCAATGATAAAATTTACAATTTCATTTGATACCTGCAACGATAGATCATTAAAAATATTTACATACGAGTTTATAACATTGAAGTCCTTTTTCTTGAAGGAATCATTTACTTTTCTTCCAACAGTTATTACACTTGTACCTTTGCCTAACGTATTAATATAATTGGTTGCATTTCTGATTATGTTAGTGTTGAACGATCCCGCAAGCCCCCGGTCTGCCGAGACAACCACAACCAGCTTATTCTTAATTTCCCGGGATTCTAAAACATTATCTGCTTCTTCTCCGGCAACCTCAACCAGATAGTTCAGCAATTCACTTATTTTCTGTGCATATGGCCTCATTGTTATTATTCTTTCCTGAGCGCGTCTCATCTTCGCCGAAGCTACCATTTTCATTGCTTTGGTAATCTTCTGCGTTCCCTTTACACCGCTTATTCTTACTTTTAGTTCTTTAAGTGTTGCCAAGTTATGTTGTTATTAATTCTATTTTATAGTGGATTTAAATCTTTCTGTGAACTCCTTTAATACATTATTCAGATTATCGGTATTTTCATTTGTCAAATCCTTAGTCTCTCTGATACTTTTCAATATGTCTGGATGCATGCTCTCAACCTGGTTTAATAATTCTTCCTGATAACGCCGGACATGCTGAACAGGAATTTCATCAAGATAACCTTTGGTGGCAGCAAAAATAATTACTACCTGATTTTCAACCGGCATAGGTGAATACTGTTTTTGTTTTAAAACTTCAACGAGTCTTTCTCCTCTTCTGAGCTGTTGCATTGTTGCTTTATCAAGGTCAGATCCGAACCTGGAAAATGCCTCAAGCTCCCGGAACTGCGCTAAATCCAGTCTTAACGTTCCGGCAATTTTTTTCATTGCCTTTATTTGTGCATTTCCTCCAACACGCGAAACAGATATACCCACATCGATAGCGGGCCTTATGCCGGCATTAAAAAGATTTGCTAACAAATATATCTGACCATCGGTGATTGAAATAACATTTGTAGGAATATAAGCTGATACGTCGCCTGCCTGAGTTTCAATAATGGGTAATGCAGTTAAGCTGCCGCCGCCCAGATCGTCTGAAAGTTTAGATGCTCTTTCCAGCAGTCTCGAATGAAGATAGAAAACATCGCCCGGGTATGCTTCCCTGCCGGGAGGTCTTCTTAATAATAAGGAAACTTCCCTGTAAGATGCAGCTTGTTTGGTTAGATCATCATATACAACAAGAGCATGTCTTCCCGAATCCCTGAAAAATTCTCCTAAGGTTGCTCCTGCGAAGGCTGCAATATACTGCATAGGGGCGGGGTCTGATGCGGTAGCAGCTATAACTGTTGTATATTCCATAGCTCCTGCATCCTGTAAGCTTTTAACTACCTGAGCCACAGTTGATCCTTTCTGACCTATTGCAACATATATACAAAAAACACCTTTACCTTTTTGATTAATGATGGCGTCCAATGCGACTGCTGTTTTTCCTGTCTGCCTGTCGCCGATTATAAGCTCTCTTTGTCCTCTTCCAATCGGAATCATAGCATCAACAGATTTTATACCGGTTTGCAGAGGCTCCTTTACAGGCTGTCTTTGAATAACACCAAGCGCTTTTCTTTCAAGGGGAAGGAATTTATCCGTATGAATTTCACCTTTGCCATCGATTGGCTGACCCAGGGGATTAATGACTCTTCCAAGCATTTGCTCCCCGACTGGCATTGAAGCAATTCTTCCGGTTCTCTTAACTATATCACCCTCTTTAACAAGAGATGAATCCCCGAAAAGTATACAACCAACATTGTCCTCTTCCAGATTCAAAGCAATTCCAAACACTCCATTGGGAAATTCAATAAGCTCTCCGGCGCCGCATTTTGATAACCCATAAACACGCGATACCCCGTCACCCACATATAATACAGTTCCTACGTCAAATACATCCACTTCCGTTTCAAACCCTGTAAGCTGTTTTCTTAATATCGCAGATATTTCATCTGATTTTACCTCTGCCATTATTTATTTCTCCTGAAAAATTTACTCAATTATTTAATTATATTTTTTTTACAGTAAAGTATTTATTCTGTTGAATTGTTAGAAACTTTAATAATCATACACATAAAATCCTTGTCATAATTTAGTTGAGGATAAAGTCACCCTTCTTAAATCTGTCTTTTAACTTTTCAAGCTGACTTTTTATGCTTGCGTCAAGAACTGTATCTTTAATTTTTGCTACAAAGCCTCCTATGATATTTTTATCTATTTCAAAGGTAAGCTGGCTTTTCAAGCCTGTAAAACTATCGATCTTCTCCTTCATTTTCTTTTTTTCATCTTCATCTAAACCTATTGAAGTTTTTACAACCACATCTACAATGCCCTGCTTTTCCTTTCGAAGATTTAAAAAATCTTCGAAAATACCTTTAGTCAATGACTCTCTTCCTCTGTTAACCAGTAAATTAATAAAATTCATTGTAAGCTCGGATACATTGCTGCCGAATATTTCTTTAACCAGAGATAATTTTTTACTTTTGCTTATAATAGGACTTGCAAAAAACAGATCAAGATCTTTATTGGAATTTATAAGCGCGAGAGATTTTGAAATATCATCGGTGACTTCATCTAAAATTCCTTTATCTTCCGCAACACTGTAAAATGCAGTATTATACCTTCTTGCTGCTTTAGTTATCATTATTAATTTTTTCTTTGAATATTTTAATTACTCGGAATTTGAGAAATGAAATCATTTACAATTTTTTTCTGCCTGCTTTCATCCAGATTATCTTTCATAATTTTCTCGGCAACTTTTATGGCAAGATCAGAGACTTCGTTTCTCAAATCGGACATTGCGGAATCCTTTTCCTGCTTTATTTCAATCTTTGCCTGTTCAATAATTTTTCTCGAATCCTCCTGAGACTTAGCCATTAAATCTTCCCGCATTTTGTTTGCAGTGGTCCTCGAATCATTTATAATTTTCATTGACTGTGAGTTTGCCTCCGCAAGAATCTTTTTGTTTTGTTCGATCAGATCTTCAGAATCCTTCTTTAGTTTTTCAGCCTGGTCAACTGAATTTCTTATCCCTTCTTCTCTTGCGTGAAGCGCTGTTAATAATGGCTTCCAGGCAATTTTTTTCAATATGAAAACAAGAATAACAAATATCAATATCTGCCAGATTATCAAGCCGGGATTGACTGACAAAAGAGTCGGTTTTTCCTCATGACCGGGTGGCTCACTTAGCAGAAATATCATTGAATAATTAAAAAGTAATGACAGGTAATAAATCATCATCAGTTTTATTTAAATTTAATTGAATGATTATGCAAGCATATTTTACGAAATATAGTTTGCAGTAATTTGTGTAAAAATTTATGCCGTCTTAGTAGCTAATAATATACAAATAACAAGTCCGAACAATGCAACCCCTTCTACCAAAGCAGCAGCTATAATCATAGTAGTCCTTATCTCTCCTACAGCTTCAGGTTGTCTTCCAATTGATTCCAATGCCGAACCTGCAAGGCGGCCGATACCAATTCCCGCCCCGATAACAGTTAATCCGGCTCCAACTCCGGCTCCTAAAAATGCTAAATCCATTTTTGATTATTCTCCTTTTTGATTTTTATAAATTATTTGAATTTGTTAAATATTTTTTTGCTATTGTTTGTTAATTTCAGAATTCGAAATGTTTTAATGGCTATGCATAGCCATATTTATGTATAATGCTGACAACAATGTGAAAATATATGCCTGGAGCAGTGCGATAAATATTTCAATTAAATATATGAACAGGGCAAATGGTACAGCGATGACAGTTCCTGCATAATTCATTATAAAAATCAATCCTATGAGTGAAAAAATTATGATAGTTCCGGCAGTAATATTTGCAAAAAGCCTCATGAGCAATGCGAAAGGTTTTGTAAACAATCCAATGAATTCAACAATTATCATAATTGGCATAACAAACACTGGAATGCCGGACGGTACAAGGCCTTTAAAATATTTTGCAAAACCCTGCTTTTGAATTCCTTTATATTGAGTGACAAAAAAAGTAATTAATGCAAGGGCGGCAGTTACATTTATATTTTTTGTTGGCTGTGACATAAACGGGAACAGCCCAAGCAAGTTTGCAAACATTATAAAAAAGAAAAGGGTAAGAAAAAAAGGCATCATTTTCAAACCTTCAGCTCCGACATTCGGAACAACGATTTCATCTCTGATAAATACAACTAACGCTTCTACTACATTTCCGATACCTTTGGGAATTTTGTTCTTTTTATTGCTGGAGACCGCATACATCAAAAATATCACAAGTAAAATAGATGCAAGAAACATCATTGCAGAGCTCTTTGTGATCGAGAAATCGAAGTCAATTCCAAAAATTCTAATAGGCTTAAATTGAGGTAGCTGTAATTTTCCCAGGAAATAAAAATCTATATAATGGTGATCTACTACCTTTTCTATTATATCTAATCTTTCTTCGCCTTTGTCTATCAGCTTATCGCCTTCCTTTTCTATCTTCTGAATTTCACTCGGCTTCTTTTCCTTATTCTGCTGGGCAAAGGTATTTATTGAAATAAAAGAAAATAAGAATAATAAAACTGAAAGGTTGAAGAGAATTGATTTGAATTTATGTGCAGCTTTATAGCGGTTTAACTCCAAAGTTTTAATCAATAGTTATAAACAGAGGTTTTAATTTTTATTATTGCTTCCGGAAAGGAAATTTATTTCTAAAATTAAAAACAGAAAGTAAAAGAAAAAAAATGATATTGCCAGGCTTATTTTATCAATCCTGAAAAAGTAAATAAGAGCAAAAACAATTATCAATACAACAAACATCCTGACGACCATGCTCAAAAGAACCTTGTTAAAAAAGCTTTTACCCGGGACAGTAAATGCACGTGATGTAATATAAGAGCCGGTTATCACACTAAAAAAACTTATCGTCCAGCCTAGAATTAAAGGAACAATGTAAAGATTAAGATTCATTAAAATCATAATTATAAGCGAAACGAGGAGTATTGCAGCGCTTAAAATTACAATTTTTGCGGCAAATTTTTTGAAATCTAATGACTTCAGAACTTATTGAATTTAGGATTTTCCTTTTTATCTTCTTCAGTAAGCTTTTTAATACTTAAATAAAAACTATAAAATCCTCCGGCAAATCCAATAAAAGTCAGAATTAAAGTAAATACTACTTTTGTATCAAATTTGCTATCGAGCCACTTGCCTATAAAGAAAAATACTATGATTGTCACAACCAGCGTAATCCCCAATCCCGAATATTGTACAACCTTCGAATCGGGCTTAAACAAGGGTTTGGCGAGAATGTTCTTTAAAGAGCTGTCAGATTTCTCAGGTTCCTTCTTATCCTCATTCATAAATTTACCGATTACAAAATTAACGAAATTGGCTCTTAAAATCAATGTGACTTTTGAGGGAGGTGTGATTAAAAAGTATTGAGTATTTGGTATTGAGTATTGAGTTTGAAAGATTCTGAGTAGTATTGTTGCAGATCTCTTCCGGATATTTATTTGTTTATAAATATTCCAAGCTCTCTTCCTCCGTAGACGGCAAGCAAACAAAGAAAAATATTTAAAAAGATATTTAAAACGAAATACAAATATTCCGAAAGCTCGGCAAGACGGAATGATTCATATGCAAAAGTTGACATCGTAGTGAAAGCTCCTATGAAGCCAATTGTTATAAAATCTCTAAGCTCAGAAGAAATATTTTTTCCAAAGAAAACGCTGTACATAATAAAACCCAGTAAAAAACTTCCGCTTATATTGACTAAAAGTGTTCCGAAGGGAAAAGAAGAGAAATAATTATTAATATACCGGGAGATTAAGAACCTGGCAATAGCTCCCAAAAAGCCGCCTATGCCGATATATAATAATTGCATTGTTGATAAATTTTAAGTTTTAATGTTATGTCGAAGCAAAATTAACCTCCCCTCGGTCTCTGCCTCGCCTCGCTGCGCGGACTTCAAAGAGTATTCTCAAAAACTGCCTTTGCGAGGAGTTCGGCGTTTTTCCGGACGACGAAGCAATCTCTAGGGTTTAAATAAAAGTTTGACTAAAAGCCATGGTTCTGCTTAAACCAGAATTATTTCAAAAATGACCTCACTCCAAACCTAAATTCTCTTATCAGTTCTATTAAGGAAATCCCTGATGAGCTTATCATCAGTTTCAATAAGCTCTTTCGGTGTTCCGTAAAAATAAGTCTTCCCGTCATGAATCATTGCAACTTCATCTGCTACATCATATACACTGAATATATCGTGAGTAACTACAATAGAAGTTACTTTCAACTTTTGGGAAAGCTCTGTTATCAGGTCATCTATCTGGTCGCTCATTACGGGATCAAGGCCGGTAGTCGGTTCATCATATAATATATATTCAGGGTTGGTGGCAAGTGAACGTGCGAGAGAAACTCTTTTTTTCATTCCGCCGGAAAGATCGGCAGGCTTCATTTTTTCAATTTCAGGCAGCCCGACCATCTCGAGCTTTTCTGCTACAATTTCCCAGATCTTCTCTTCCGGAAGGTCAGTATTTTCTTTCAATCCCAGAGCAATATTTTCACCGACACTCATAGAGTCAAACAGCGCTGCACCCTGAAAAAGAAACCCGAATTTCTTCCGGACCAGATAAATTCCTTTTTCATTCATTGTGGTAATATTCTGTCCTTCAATAAAGATTTCTCCTTTGTCGGGTTTAAGAAGTCCGATTATATGCTTAAGTATTACGGATTTTCCGCTTCCGCTTCTGCCAATAATTACAAGTGTAATTCCTTTTTTAATAGTAAGATCAACACCTTTTAAAACCTCTTTGCTGCCAAAACTTTTCCATAAATTTTTAATTTCGATCATGAGAATATAAATTGTGAGCAAATTAATGTTAAATAAGAGCAAAAGAAACTAATTAAATAAATGAATTCCCCATAGGATATTGGTAAAAGCAAATCAAAACCTCCCCCTCGGTCCCCTCCGAAGAGTTCGTCTCAAAACATAACTTACTACTTACAAAGGCCAGCTTTGTAAGTAAACTGGAGCAGAATTAAACCTTCCCAAGCTGGGGCTTGGGAAGGAGAGATGTTTTGAGACAAACTCAAAAAAAAGGAGGGGGAAGATTTGTACTGTTTACCGTTATCATTTCCATACAAATACCTGGTATTAAGTTCATCATTTTCTATCGCTTATAAAGAATTAAAAGAAAAGGTTAAAAGTCTCTGATCGGCAAGAAAAGTCTCAAATGAATTTTGCCGGATTATCGATTGAGACAGTTAAGACTTCAGACAGCAAATTTAAGAAGTCAGAGCCAGGAACTAAGAAAAGAAATTTCAAATTTATATATCGAAACTGTTTGACAAAGCCTTGCAACATTAGAATTAAGACTTGAAATAACAGAATTATTAAATCTGATCAGAGAATTAAGAGTTGAAATATTAAAAGAAGAAGTTGAAACTTCGAAATAATGAAATGAAATCGGAGAAGGAAGACTTCGCAAAACAAAATTAAGCTACCGAATCGTCAACTTAAGAAGTCTGCCCATGGAGATAAGTAGCCGTTACTGAAAATTATGTCACAAGAGCATGCAGAAAAATACCCAGATCGCCGTGCGAAGAACCGGAATCCCCGAATTATGAAGCCTGAGTGTCAAATTATAAATCCTGAGTGTCAAATTATGTCCCCTTAGCCTTGAAAAAAATTGCCAGCACCTTTCGCGACGAAGCCAATTATCAAAGAAAGATGATCGGAAGGTGTAGAAAAACTCTCGTTGGATACCGCGAAATATCCGGGGCTTCTGAAAAAAAGTAAATCAATAAAATTATGCAGTCCGCATCGAAGAAATCTAAACAATTTACCAAAATTGTCACAAAAAAGTGACAGATATTTCAATTTTAATGACATATACGGTAAAGAGTTATTGGGAATTGATTATTCGGAATTAGGTATTGAGTATTTATCTAGAGGGAAAGTTAATCGGTAATTCCGTAATAAAATGAATCTATCAACATCTTAGTTTTGCTGACAGTCTTACATTTTGCGTAACTTCAGGAAATTATATAATTGTATGAGTTAGCCCTTGATTCAAAAGTATAACCTATTTAATGTGGTGTAATACTACCTGTAAACAATTCACTTTTTTCAAACCTTAGCAATCCTAAAATCTGGTTGAGCATTAATGCTCGTTGATATACTTGTATTATTTGTCGAAAAATGTTTGATGATAATAATTTATTAATTCTACTGTGTTCTTCGCCCCGGTTTTTTCTAAAATATTTTTTCTATGCGACTTAACCGTTTCAAAACTTATGAATAGCTTTTCACCTATTTCTTCACTTGATAAACCTTGCATTAAAAGTCCAACTACCTCTATCTCTCTTCTTGACAGTTTTTGTGTGCTTATATCAATAACTTTTTTTAATTTCTTTCGAATTAGCTCCAATACTGACTCCGCATCATCTGCCTCAATTTCCAAATTTAATCTGAGTTTTTTTCCGAAAGGCCTAATGATTCCAATAATCTCATACGCTTTTTGAATTAACTGTATTTCTGTTTCGCATGTCCAATTCTCATTTTGAAGTAAAACAATGTTTTCCTTCCGGGCAGTTTTTTCCGATATTATTTGAATATTTAATAAGACACCATCTATAGATGAATTAATTTGAGCGAATTGTATATTCGCTTTGTTTACGGAGTTTTTTCCTGAGGTATCAAGTTTTTTCTCCAATCCAAAATTAGGTGAATTCGGAGCCATAATAATCCGCTCGATAACTATTAAAAATTTTAAAACTTATTTTATGGAATGTTATAATCCAATAGAGTTCGGGGAAACTTATTGGATAATTCTGAGTTAATCTTTATCGAAAGTAATCGATGATATCATACTGACGATTTTAATAATAGAGGTTGGGGAAAAAGATCTTAGGTATTCATATTTGTAAACCTTAATTAAATAATGCTCTCATTTAAAGTTAATAATTTTAGTGAATAAATTAAAAGGTAAATATATATATCTATAAATCTTTTTCAGATTTGAAAATTTTCTACACTTATATTGTAATTGTCGAACGTCACTTATAGAACTGACCTGAATCTAATTTCTTTTGAGAAAAATTTTTCCACGGTTTCTTTCGGAAGATTTACATCAAGATTGAATGTGAAAATTTTTGGATTATTTCAAACTGGATGTATCTATATATGAATATTTCTTCGTATAAGACACCTTTAAAACCTTTGAAAATATCTCACAGAGTAGGTTGTATACAAGCTCCTTAGAATAACTTTCGGAAGAAAAACAGAAATTGCTCAATTATTAATCCTCTGCATCTTTCGATAATAATTAGAAAAGTTCAAAAGTATAAAAATCACTCTTTCGGGGGATTGAACTTCTGATCAAAAAAATATTATTTTTGTTCAGTTATTAATTACAATTAATTTAATTCTCATGAATAATTATTCTTTAAATGAAAACGGCGCGCAACTTTCAGAATATGAAACTCCTTTTGCTGATACTTCTATAAGGGAACAAGAAAAAACTGACGAAGCTGTTTATGCCGATAAATTTATCGCAGATCTTGAAAGTCCGTTCTCAGTAACTTATGAAGAGGCGGAATCGGGAGAAATTCAAAAGTCGCCGGTTGCAGGCGATTTTGTAAATTTCTTATCGGAGCTTCATAACGACGAGTTCGAAGAACATTTGTATGAAATGGCTTTAGAGTTAGAAGATACATGGAACGGAAAAATATCCAATGAAGCTGCTATGGGAGACAGATTTATACCTTATGCAACACAAGAAGCTAACAATTATTTTGCACCTTTATACAATGAAGCGACCCAGATGATTGACAGGGTCAGTGAACATTTTTCTGGAAACAATCTTTCTGAACATTCCGAATCTGAAATTGAAAGATTTTTTAATGAGCTTATGTTTGAGCATGCCCAGCTTTCACCTGCGCAAGATCAGTTTTTTGGTTCTCTTTTCAATAAAGTTAAATCGGTAGTAAATGCAGGAGTTAACCTTGCCAAGAAGGGTATCAGCGTAGTTGGCAAATTTCTCCCGATTAACATTATACTAAATAAGCTAAAAGGACTTGTCCAGCCCCTCCTCAATAAAGTTTTGAATTTCGCAATTGGAAAATTGCCAAAAAATCTTCAGCCATATGCCCAAACATTAGCTAAAAAATTTTTAAATCTTGAAACAAGCGGAGAAATTATTTCAGAATCAAATGAAATCCCGGCGGCAGGAGACTTACATGCAGTTCAAACAGAACTTGACAACCATATTGCCAATTTGGTTTTTTCTGCTCAGGATTCGGAAGCCGATAATTTGGTTATGGAATATGAATCATCATCCGATAATTTACAGAGGCAAAACAATTATGAAACTGGCGGTATAAATCTTCCCTCTCTTGATACAGCAAGGCAGCAATTTATAAATGAATTAAGAGAGCTTGAAGCTGGACAAAGTCCCTCACCGGCTATTGAACGTTTTATACCTGCGGTGATAATGGCATTAAGTCCTGTGATAAAAATTGCGATTTCAATTATCGGAAGACAGAAAGTAATTAATTTTCTAGCTGGTTTCCTCGCTAAACTTGTCGGTAGATATGTGCCCTCTAATATTGCACAACCCTTAGCAGCCTCAATAATCGATGTAGGAATGAGTGCAATTGGTTTTGAAGCATATGAGGTCAACAAATCTGATCTGGCTTATGAAGCCATAGCAAACACAATACAGGAAACAATACAAAACCTGGGTGAGATCAGTGAAGAGACTCTCAATGACCAGGAAAGCTTGATGGCCGAGGCTCTTGAAGCATTTGAAATTGCAGCAGCGAATAATTTCCCTTCTCAATACTTGAAGGCCAACAAACGTTTAGCATCCGAACCCGGTACCTGGGTCATGATGCCACGTTCCGGTCCCAGACATCTTTATAAAAAATATACGCGCGTTTTCGAAGCAACCCTGGACAATAGAATTGCTTCTACGCTAACAACATTCAGGGGAATTCCTTTAACTAATTTTTTAAAAGATAAGTTTGGACTGGATTTGGCTAATCCGGTTAAAGCCCGGGTACATTTATATGAGGCAATTGAAGGAACCAAATTGTACATGATTAACCGTTTTGAAAAAATAGCGGGGATGGGATTATCAATGAGGCATGGTTATAAGCAACTAAATCCGTTAACTGTCCAGGCAGCTTCTCTGTTACTAAACGAGCCAAAGCTGGGAAGAGATTTTCCTGCTGAATTTACCACGCGCAGACACCATACTGCTGTCGGACAACGATTTTATTATCTGGAAATTCCAGGAGTTCGCTTAAAAACGGTTTCAGTAAGCATAGGAGACCATCAACATCAGACTGATCCCGGGAAACCCGCAATTCAAAATTATGAATCAACCGTTCCCAATTCAAGCGATATTCAGGGTGTATTAAACTTTGTTCGTTCTGAAATCAGGTTTAATTACTATCTTAGTGAAGAAGATGCAAAATCAGTTGCACAAAAACTCACTTCAAAAGATTTTACAGCATTTATCAGCATTTATCATAGTATAAGAAATGTTCTGCACGGAATGCTTCTTCGAAATATAGGAGATAAGGTAAAAATCGTTCATGAAGCTATGCCTGAAATGTTTTTGGAAGATTATGAAGATAAGCATGAACAGTTTTCATGGTCATCAATTGGGTCTGCAATTGGAGGAGCAATGAACGCGGGAAAATATTTTCTTAAAAGTTTAATTCAAAGGCTTATTAATAAAATCGCATATATGGCTTACCAGGCTGTTATAAAACATTTTAAAGCAAGAGCAAATGAATTTATCAACGCCCAGGCTATGCCTCAGGATGGAGTAACAATTAAAGTAATCTGGCTTAAAATTCCGGGAATGTCAACTATCGGCACTATAATTAATGCATTCAAAGGCAGAATTTCACTTGCAAATTTTGGCGATTTAAAATTGCCAGATCTTTCTGATCCTGAAGTACAGATTTCGGCAGGTAAAAATTTTGATTGATTTATCATAAAAATTAAAAATGCAAGCAGCAACTTTAATAAATTCTGAACAATCATCTCTAAGAAGGCAAGTGGTTCATTGGAGACAAGCTGCTCTGCGCTTATCCAATCTTGAACATCTTGCTTCTGGTATTGCATGGCACGGAATTGAACATGATATGGGAATAATGCTCCGTAAGCAGCTGCAAAAAAGTATTGATGACGTTGTTTCTGGTGCAAACAGTATTTATAAACAAATGGAACATGCATCTGAGCAAAGCGAACTAAGAAATATTAAAAGACAAGTTAACGCGTTACGCGAACAATATCTTAAAGCAGAAGAAACCATAAACTTTTATACGGTTGCTATAAATTCACGAACTACACCTAACGTTGCGGCTTTACTACGTGCATGCGATATTCTATGCGTAAAGAGTATGCAGGAACTCTTAAAACCTCTTGGCAAAGGTGTTCCAAATGTACTGACATATATTGATAAAGGAATAGGAGCTTCCATTTTAAAAGCCGGATTACGACTTTGGGACGGCAATATAAGTTCCATAGCAGCTATAAAGGTTACTCAACACAATCTTTTCAGGCCAACTGCCATTATACATGAGACAGGTCATCAGGTGGCACACATAACCGGATGGAATGAAGAACTGGCAAATGCGTTTGAAAAAAATCTTTCTAAATATCCTGAAGCAGTAAGGAAAGTCTTTGCGAGCTGGTCTGGTGAAATTGCTGCAGATGCGTTTGCATTCGTAAATTGCGGCTACGCTTCCGTCGCAGCCTTGCACGATGTTGTGAGCGGAACCCCGTTTGCTGTTTTTGCGTTTCATGCTCACGATCCTCATCCGATCAGTTATGTTCGCGTGATAATTGGAATTGAAATGTGCCGGCTGTTTTATGGATCCGGTCCATGGGACGATCTTGAATCATCATTTAAAAATGATTACGATATAAATCTTGTAAATTTCCCTTCTGTTCCACTGATCAATATGTGTTTAAAGGCCATGCCTGACATAATTCCTATTATTCTGAAAACGCAATATCAGGCTTTTAAGGGACAGTCATTATCTCAGATTATTCAACCTGATAAGGTAAGTCCGCAGGCATTACAAAAACTAGAAGACACGGCTGGTCCTGCACTTTACACTTCGCACGGCTGGTTGTGGAAAGAATGTATCAAGATACTTGCTCTGATCGGATATAAAATAGGAAAAGGTCAGGGAGATCTTGAATCTTATTATAAACTCCAGGAGGAATGGATGTTGCGCCTCGGATTTGCTGTGGAATTAAACTAACATTTTTATAATTTTAAAAAACTTAACATGAACGAATTAGCAGAATGTATCAAGAAGAATCATAAAAAAATCAAAGAACTTGGAACAACCTGGGATGATGCATATACAATATATGAAAGAAAGAAAAAAATGCACAAAGATCTTTTTGAAGCATATAATGAAGGCATGATTCCTATGAGTGAGATGAATGAAACATACTCAAACCTTCGCGAACTCGAAGAAACAGTTCCTAAACTTGAGAAAAATCTAATACAAATGTTAGACTGCGAATCAACTGGTGCTGAACATAATACAGCGGATCAATTAACTGCACAATTTACTAAGCAAGGTTATGTCAATATCAGACCTGTAAATAAGGGTAAATATTCACAGCCGAAAACACGGCAAACACACTCTAATCCAAAAAATAACAATTCGGTTGATTAAAAAATAATTTAAATTCTTAATAAAAAATCTTAAAAAAAAATTAGTTATGGATATTATTGATAATGTTATTTACGCTAATCTTAATAGTCTGCTACAACCACTCATCCCACCGCACCTTATTCAAAGTGATTACATTGGTGCATATGCTGCAGTACAACAGCCTGTTTCCACAGGAACTTTTCCGGTCTTTAGTTATAGCCTTTCGGATAAAATGAATTATTGTTCATTTGAAGACCCAATTTCCATTGAAAAATCTGTCTTGAGACATTGGTATGATGTTGCTAACCAGGTTAATTACGATAGTGATGTTGTCAGACCATTTGGAAACGCTCTTCCGGTTGGTCAATCCAGATATGTTTCATTTGAAAATTCAAGTACATATCATCTCATTTATTCATATCTGCTTGAAAATACACGTATCTTACAGATTTTTGAAAGGCTCATTGAAAAATACTTGAATGATGAAGAATTTGGGATTGTTGATGACAATCGTGTTTTTAATTGGATTCAGAATTCTGAACGCTTATTCTTCAAAAATGATTCTCCCCGCGCAACAAATATCCGTAGCTTAATAAGACCTAATTCCGATGCAAGCAGGCGCAATGCATATTGGAGAATGTTTGGAATGGATTTAGCTTTCGGAGACATTAATTCATTAAACAGTGGTTCATCTACATATGTTAAAGCTAAAACTTCAAATCAGGAATTCATTGTATTATTCGAAAAATATTTATCGGAAATATGGCAAGCTTACATAAATTCAAGAAATACTTCAGGTGCGAATACTGCTGATATTAATAGTGTAACGGATTTGGCGAGACAGCTGCAGGAATTATTAATTGCAAGGCGAGGTAATCCGGCATCAACTTATAATAATATGAATTTATCGCGGGAGGAATTTTCATCTGTTTTGATGACTTCCTGGTTTACATTTATTATCTCTGATGATACACCTGTTGTAAATTTCTTAAATTGTCAATCAAGTAAAATAGGAGAAAGACTATTGAAAATTGGAACTAAAGTCGGTATTCCTGCACACAGTCAATGCCAGTCGCTTTTTGAATTGGCCGGTCCGGCTTCAACAATTCTGGTTACAATTGAGGCAGGCGGGGTTTTAGATGACGATCCTACAATGACAGGAATTCTCACAAGTCTGAATCCACCACCCTTGGTTTTTCCGACACCTCAACAAATTAATTATATGAACGATTTTCTAACTGTCATCAATTACTGGGAAAAAGCAACCGGGCATAGAATAAAGAACCCGCAGGCTAATATCCGAGGCACAGTTACAGTTGCACAGCCCCAAAAAACAAATGGAAAGGCAGTTACACCATCGTATAGCTGATAAAATTGAAAAACTATTTCATTAATTATTATTAGCATAGAGTTTTTGGATTCTATGCTATTTTTATTAACCAGAATAAGAACAAGTTTATGGAATTCAATTATGATTCTCCTTTTAACGAAGAAGTTGTTTCTGAATCAATCGCTACAAATTACAATCAGGAAAATTTTAATGAGCTGGAAACATTAAGCCCTTTTCATAATTCATTAATGGATGAGCGTTTAACCAATGACGTCAATTTTAAAGAAGCAGAAACCTCTCAGAAAGACTGGTCAAATGCAATAAGACTTAACAAATATTACGCTAAGACTCTTGGTTGGGATAAGAATATAGAAAAGATTAAAGATTTTTTTACTCAATATTTGGCCCTGCATGATGTTAACTTTACTGATGATGTTTTTGCAAAATCTGTTTCAGAATGGCAGTCAAGACAACCGAAGAATAAGTTCACCGCTGATGGAGTTTTGGGTCCAAAATCCTGGGCAACTTTAAGACTTTTGATCGATAAAATTCCAACAGCTCCTTCTACCCCCGTTGTTCAAACACCTTCACGATGGTTATCTCTAATCCCGGATACGGTACCTTGTCCGTCAGAACCGTTGTTACATGGAAAAGAAGCATTTCAGAAAATGGTTGAAGCCATCAAAACTGCAACCTCAAGTTCACATTATATATACATTTTGGGCTGGATGCTTGATGCGGATTTTGAAATGATTCCCGGAGATCCCAGCTCAACATTATATAATCTGCTTGTTCGTGCGAATGAAAAAGGAGTTGAAATCAGAATCCAGATATGGAATAATTTCTTTTATAAAACCGAGATAAATAATGCGATTACTAAAATAAATAATCTGACAAATGCATTAATGATAAGAGATAATTTTACTTTTGGTTCACAAAACTTAAAGAATGCCTTGTCAAAAATGCGCTTTTTGATAAATTCAGCTCCTTCAGTTCTTGATAATCTTGATACATGGAAAGATTTTAAGGATAAAGTAAACATTATTCAAAATGAGGGAAGCCATCATGAGAAAGTAGTCGTGGTGAAAGGAAATGAGGGCCTGATAGGATTTTGCGGAGGTATTGATATCAATCCTGACAGGGTCGGCGGTCTGGACAGCAATGGCAAATCCAAGGTTTTGCATGATGTCCACTGTAAATTGCAGGGTTATGCAGCATGGGTATTATTGCATCGGTTTATGTGGAGATGGCAGGTACTGAAGGAAGCCCTTCCCTGGTTACCGAATCTAAAAAATTGTATTAGTGAACCTAAACCCGGAGCAGTAATAACAGCTGGCACAGCACATGTAAAAATACTTCAAACATATAATCACCCTACAAAAAATATAAAGGATCGGTCTGTAAGAGAAACTGTTAAGATAGCCATATCAAATGCAAGGAAAACCATTCACATTGAAGATCAGTACATGATATCACTTGAAATAGCCAGCTGGTTAAATGCAAAATTAAAAGAGCCGGATTTTCAAAGTGTATCTATATTAACACAAGATGATTCGATTGCGAAGTCTGATATACAGTTCCCAAAGGATATGAGGAGAAAGTTCATTGAATATCTCTGTAAGGATCTGACATCGGATCAGATAAAAGCAAAGGTTTTTCTTTCAATGCTAAACCCCGATTATCCTCCTTTATCACATCATAAAATACATTCAAAGATTTATATAATAGATGATGAACTGGCAATAATTGGCTCGGCTAATTGCTCTTCCCGTTCAATGACCCATGACAGTGAAACTGCTGCCGTAATTTTTAATGACCCGGGTATTTCAGGTTTCGTTAACAAGCTAAGAAATAGGATGAACTATGATCCGCTTCAAAATATCATTCCTTATGTTACTAATCCTAATATTAAGGATAAGGATGTGGAGTTAATTGAAGACACTAATAAATTGATAAAACATATTCAAAATAATTTTCTTACGGATTGGATATTGACATCTGTAGTATCCTTAGGTAAAGATATTGCAGAATTAATTCCTGCATTAAAACCAACATTTATAGATATCATAGATCCAGATGCCGATAATACTACCCCGCAGCAAGAAACCAACGAAAATTATGTATTTAATGGCAGAGATGAATTTGAAAATTTTGATCTTTATATTTCGGATGAGAAAGAAGATAAGGGGTATTATGAGAACGTTGATGAAATTGAATCTTATAGTCCAAAAGGACTGGAACATTCTTATCACTCTGCAGATGATCTTAGAGAAACCGGGAATTATTCTTCAGCTTATGAATATGACAGTACTACACAAATCGCAAAAGAAGACTCTGATAGTAAATGGTCAAATGCAATAAGATTTAACAGATATTACGGCAGAAGCCTGGGCTGGGAAAGATATTTGGAAAAGATCAATGATTTTCTTTTACCTTACTCAGGCATGAAAAATGTCAGTCTTGGTGAAGACAGTTTTGCGCATGCAATCTCGTCGTGGCAGTCAAGGCAGGGATTTTCCGAAAAAGATTCTGACGGAATAATCGGTCCAAAGACATGGCAAGTTATGAAACCCTTTATTCTGGGTTCTGATGATTCATCCAGGTCTTCTCAGCAAGCGCCGCCTTCTAAATCTTCGCATGTTCCTACCTGGGTAAATAAACTTACTCCGTTATTAAATAAATACCGTGGAGATATTCCACTTGATTTTTTACTTGGCTGGATTGCAGTGGAATCTTACGGGAAGTTGGGGGAAATTACAAGCTTAAACGAAAGAGGATATTTTCAGCTTCATCCTGACGAATCTAAAATGCTAAAGATAACAGATCATGACAGATTAAGTACTGATTCCGAATTCTCAATTATCAGCGGAATAGCATTAGTTAAAAGCAAATCCGTTCAGGCTGATAAAATTGCTTATTCAATGGGATTTGAAAGAGGAAGTGATCTGTACTGGCACATAGTGAAATTACTGCATTGGCTTCCCGGAGGAGTTAAATTGATAATTGAGGAAATGAAATCTGAAGGATTTAAACCCGCAAGCTGGGAAGATTTCAAATCTTTTGTGATCAGAAACCAAGAAAATATTAAAGATGATATGCGTAAGAGATTTGGAAAAGTATGGAACCCTTTAAAAGGACTTAACAATGTGGATAAACTATATAATTATGCAAATCAATTTAATCAAAACTTAAATTCCAATGAAAATGAATTTGAAAATCATAATGAAGAATTAACTGAACAAAACGAATTTATCCCTAATGAAGAAACAGAAAATTCAAATATCAGAGGGGATGAATTGTCATGGAATAATGAATTAAATGAATCCTTTGCTGATGAATTTGATATAACAGGGACTGCAGAAACTGAAAACATTTTTGCTAATGAGGGAAACAACAATATCGACAGGGAAATAGAATCCATTTTAAGTCATAAAAATATAATTTCGGAAGCACCTGTAAGAAATGTATTGAAATGTGAAGGACACATATGTTGGGCAAAAGAAGCACTAAATAAAGTACTCGGCTTAAAACTTCCTTTTGATAACAATCTTGACGCAGAAACGAAAAAGGCAATAGAAAGTTTCCAGGGAATGAAAAGTTTGCCATTAACTCAAAGAATAGATTTTGCCACTGAAAGATCATTATTGGAAGCAGAAGCAATTCATAAATACATTGGTACAAGCTGGCAGGATATTGCCTCGAAATATATTATGCTTGCAAAAAACAAAGTAGAAGACTGGACAACAAAAGCAGTTATAGAAAAATCCGAAATCACAAATAACTTCCGTGATCCCAGAAAACTCTGGGCATTTGTGCTTCACCATATGGCTTTTAAGAGAAGAAGCAGAATAACCGGCCAATTTAGTGATCCTAACAGTTACTTAAGAACAGGAGCACATTTTTGTATACTTTTTGACGGCAGAATAATTCAGCTGCATCCATTTTCAAGGTTCATTTGGCATGCACAATGCTTGAGTCCAAGAAGTGTATCAGTGGAGTTTGAAGGAAATTTTCCGGACATTAAAAACAAGTGGTGGATAGGTAAAGACTCAACAGGAAAGGATCATCCGACCCAGGCGCAATTTATTTCAGGAAGATTTCTCGCTTGCTATTTAAAAATAATTTTAAATACAACTCACATACTAGCACACAGGCAAAGTTCAAAAGACAGGTTAAATGATCCCGGACCTGATATATGGTTTAATGTTGGACAGTGGGCGATAAATAATTTAAGTTTAACAGACGGCGGCAGTGATTTTTATTGCGGTGACGGTAATCCCATATTACCTCAGTGGAGAACATGGAATAAATCAGTTAATCCAACTGTTAATCCTGAATTAGAAAATGAAAATAGTGAAGAATTTGATTCATTAGTTATAGACTGGTCAAATGCAATAACATTGAATCAATACTATGGCAACAGTTTGGGCTGGAATAAATATAATGATCAGATCAATGAGCTTTTATTACCGCTGTCCGGTTATAATAATGTAAGTCTCGGCGAAGAAGCTTTTGCAATGGCAGTTTCAGAGTGGCAAAAAAGGCAAGGATTTTCGGATAAAGATTCAGATGGAATAATTGGACCTAATACATGGAGGACTATGCAGCCATTGTTACCCGGTATAGTGAATCCACAGCCACCCGCATACTCGCCCACATATCCTTCAACAGGCTCAACAGCGCCATCTGCTCAAAATATTTCAGAGTTTAACAAATGGCATGCACAGAAAATACTTGATAATATGAATGCAGGTATCATTCATCAGAACTTTGATTCGCAGAGCCAATTGCAATTAATTGCAGAGGGTAGAGAAGTTTTATTTGTAAATCCGAATAATAAAATAATTCAGATCCTTCCAATAATCTTTCATATTTCGGAGCAGGCCAAGTTAAATAATTACATGGATATAATAATCGGAAGCTTTATCAGAGGGAAGAGCAGTGACGGCAGCTGTACAGGACATTGTGAAGGACGTTGTATAGACATAAATTATGGCGGAGGTAATTTTGAATCTTCCGGTTCCGTAAAAATGGTGATAAATATTTTACACTATTTATCAAACTTACCCTCTCAATTTAAAAAGAACCTTGGATTTGGAATGCCTCTTCAGGGGGAATTTTTTGGAAATAAAAATTTAACCAAGTTTAAATCGGTGCCACCCTCAAATCTGATTAATAGCGACTTGGCACAATTGGTTAGTCAGCTCGGTTATGTTTTTCCGGACAATAATAACCATTTACATATACAGGTTCGTTGGTCATAAAATTTGTATTCAGCAAATTATATGATTCGAAAAAATATGCATTTATTCTTCAGAGAAACCCAATTCTATAATCTCTATACCAAGAACTTTATTGGTGAATTAAATTACTTGTTTGACGAAAAGACAATTTTCATTACAATTTATAATTTACAATTTATGATTTATAATTTATAATTTATAATTATCATCCGTCAATAGCAGATGATATTGCCCCTCGCTTTCAATATAAAAACCAATAGTATAATTTCCTGAAGGGAGTTTCATATCTTTTTTTAATAGTACAAAGCTATAGCTTAACTCTTCAGTACGGGACATATTATTCTCTTTTAATTCCTTTCTTCTCATTGGATAGGTATTAAAGATAAAAGTGTTATTATCAGATTTCAGTATTATATAAATTTTTGTGTTTTTGTTGAGGAGCTTATTCTTTGTATTAATCCATCCGTTAATGTACAGGTAATCTTCTGTATTTTGAAAATTGTTATATTCGTTTTCAATGTCACCGGTTTCTTTTTTGCCCTGGATGCTGATGTCACTTGCCGTAACATCTCCGTAACTAAAATCGGGAATATGATATATATTTTTTTGCTCACCCGCCTGAAGCAATTTCCTTACGTTCGAAGAATCGGGATAAATCAATAAAGAGTAATCTCCGGCCTTTGCAAGAATTGCTCCTTCTGTTATGGTATAATTCATCTTTTTTATATAATTAAAGTTAACCAGAAAAGAATAAATATTAAAAATGACACAAAAGCTAAAAAATAAAATTAAATGCACGACTTTTATTTTTCCGGAAAATATTTCAATTATTGCAATGGAAATACAGATTAAAAAGATGGTTGAAAAAATATTATATCTTGGAATAAAACCTCCATCAACCCTTGCAATGGAATTTGCAGCCATTGTGAGAAAGAGAAATAAAATTATTCCTGATATTAAGGGATTAATATTATAATATTTTTTATTAAACAGATAAATCAGAATTAAAATAAATATAATTCCGGCAATGGTAGACAGGACATTTCCATATGAAGGTACCTGCTTGAAATTTGCACCTAAGTAAGATAAGAAAAACAACATAACCTTCAGCGGTTTTTCCGAAAGGGTTTTGATGATCGGAGTCTGATCGGCAGGGGTAATGTATTTCCAAAAATATGAAAAGAAAATTAAAATGCCGGTGACAAGCCATATAAAGAATGTTTTTGAAAATCCGTTCCTTATATAAATTAATAAGGCGGCAACGGGAAAAACAATTAAACCATTGCCTGCAGTGAAAGCTGCTATTGTTGCAAAGACAACTGAAAAGATAAAATCTGCATTACTGCCTGTAATTATAAAGTATAAAGCCAGAAACGAAAATAATAATCCGAAAAAAATAAAAAATGCAGCAATTGCCCATGAAGAACCTTCCCAATATTGAAATTGAAAAAAAAGAAGTCCAACAGAGGATATTATTAAAATTTTATTTAATTTTTGTGAGGCATTTTTTGAAAAATTAATAGATTTCAAAACTAGTATGAAAACCCCTGCCAGAGCTAAGTGCCCGAAAAAAATTATTTGCAGGAAGTTTACACCCCCGTTTAAGTAATCATATATCAGAAAAAATATCCGGGGAAATACATACCTGTGCTCCCTGTGCTGGGCAAAAAGCCAGCTAAGCTTTGAATAAAATGAGTTTGTATCTATAAAGCTTGAAAGGAAATAAATTACAGCATCATAATCATCAAAAAGAGGAACGTTGCAGGTATACTTAAAATGAAAGTAGTAAAAAATAAATACAGCAGCAGCTGAAATGGCAATTGCCAGTAATGGGGTATATTTTTTTATGAAATTTATAATATCGGGAAAAATTTAAATTACAAATTACAAATGATAGAATATATTTAATAGCAGAATAACAATTTAAATTTAAAATTGAAGCAATTTAAGTCAATTTAAGTTGTGCTGAACTTTTTCATTGATTTTTTAAACGAAAAAGCATAATGTAGTACTAAATAAATTCTTTGGGAAAATCATCATGAAAAAACTGATAACAATTTTTATCATCTCTATACTATTTACAGGTTTTAATATCAATAAATCTTTTTCGGATCCAAACAATGTCTTGCTTGAATATTGTACCGGTGCATGGTGCGGCTATTGTCCCTGCGGGCATGATGTACTTCATGACATTTTGTTGAACTATCCGAATACTGTTGTGCTGGCTTATCACGGTTATAATTCAGCTCCGGGAAACGGATTTGATCCATGGTCAGATTACAGCTCGAGTATTCGCGGTACGTTTGGTTTTAATGCTTATCCAACGGGTGTTATTGGAAGAAAAACAGGAATTATCGACAGGTCTGCATGGAATAATGAAGTAGTATTGCAAACCTTACTTATTCAGCCGGGAGTCAATATTTCAGTAACAAGCAAAAGCTATGACGCCGCTACCCGAACTCTTACTGCAACGGTAGTTATCACAGCGCTATCGGATCTCTCAGGAGATTATTATGTTAATTATGTTCTGACAGAAAATAATTTGATTCAGCCACAGAATTTTTATGCAGCATGCGGAACACCGGGGTATCAGAATAATTACATTCATGACTATGTCGTTAAGAAAATGATCAATGGCGATCTTGGTGAGTTAGTTCATTCAGGCACATGGATGACCGGACAGCAAGTTACAAAGAATATTAATTATTCTTTGCCGGTTGCGCCGGTAGTTACCGAACCAAACAATTGCGATATAAATATTTTTGTTTATAAGCAGGGTGCAAACATTGGCTCAAATTACAACGTGCAACAGGCAATGCGAACTTCCGTTACCGGAACCACTGGCATTATCAATAGCAGCAATGTAGTACCATCAGCCTATAGCTTAACTCAAAATTATCCGAATCCTTTTAATCCGACTACAAACTTCAGCTTCTCAATTCCGAAAAGCGGAAATGTAAGCTTAAAGTTTTACGATATTCTCGGTAATGAACTTGAAACCTATGTTGATGGTTTTGTTAATGCAGGAACGTATGGCGTTGAATTTGACGGCTCTAAATATTCCAGCGGAATTTATTTTTACAAGCTTAATGCTGATAATTATTCTGAAACAAGAAAAATGAATTTAATAAAGTAATTTTTTTATAAACCTCATTACTTGCAAAGGCGGGCTGTAAAGCTCGCTTTTTTTATTTCCAGAATTTAAAAATAAAATCATAT
>JBBSDT010000008.1:0-24840 GCA_038240405.1 Ignavibacteria bacterium | reverse complement strand
TTTGCGCACAACAAATGCAGGTCAGAACTGGACGAATATGTTTAACGGTGCAACTACATTCATGTGGGCAATAGCTTTACCAACACCAAATATAGCTTATGCGGTGGGATTAAATGGAGTAATTCTCAAATCAACCAATACTGGAATTACCTGGTTTCAGCAGACAAGTGGGACTTCTGCACACTTGTTTAGTGTAAGTTTTATTGATTCTTTAAATGGTGTGGCGAGCGGGAACAGAAAAGTAATTAAAACAACAGATGGCGGAATAAACTGGATTAGCCAGAATATAAACTTTATAAATTTAACTACACAGGTTACAAGTATTAACTATATAGATTCAAATAATATTATCGGACTAGCAAGTGGCGATGACAGAGTATACAAAACAACTAACGGAGGATTGACCTGGGAAGGCCTGATATTTTTTTTCTTAGATAATGATATTGCAAGAACTATTTCATTTATTAACCCCAACACCGGAATTATGGCAACTGATTATGGCAGAATCTTAAAAACGACTAATGGAGCTATCAGTTGGGCTGTTGATTCAACATTCAAGCCACGATATTATCAAATAGGCGTTTTGCGTTATATTGATTACTTAAACGAAGAAAATGGATTTATTTCTGGTTCCGGAGGTAGGGTATTAAAAACAACAAATGGAGGGACAAATTGGATCACAACCACAGGAGGCAGAATAAGATATGAATCAAACTATTTTACTAATGAAATGACTGGGTATTCTGTTGGTTTTGAAGGTACAATATTAAAAACTACAAACTCTGGAAATACCTGGAATCAACAAACGAGTAATACGATTCAAAACCTGCATGAGGTAAATTTTGCAAATAATGAAGTTGGATATGTTTGTGGGGACAGTGGGATAATTCTAAAAACTACCAATGGAGGAAATAACTGGAATATACAACCTAGTGGCCTAAACAAAAATTTGAATGGAATTTATTTTACAGATATAAACAATGGTGTTGCAGTGGGAACTAATGGAATAATCCTGCAAACAACTAATGGAGGAATTAACTGGATAAGCCAGGTAAGTGGAATTACTTCGGAGTTTTTTGTTGTAAACTTCTCAGACCAACTCATAGGGTATATCAATACGACTACCAGAACATTAAAAACAACCAACGGAGGTTTCAACTGGTTTACCTTACTTGGAGGCGGAGAAGATGTTTTCTTTACTGATTCAATAACAGGTTATACTGTTGGGGGCAGTGGAATAATTCTCAAAACTACAAATGGAGGTATAAATTGGATAATCCAATCAGGAAATGTTTCAACAAATTTAAATTCTATTTTTTTCATAAATAGAGAAAATGGCTATTCAGTAGGAGACGGAGGGGTTTTAACTAAAACAACAAATGGAGGCATTAACTGGGTAGCTCAGACTAGTATCTGTAACAATGATCTTCATTCAGTATTTTTTGCAAATGCTAATACGGGTTTTATAGCAGGAGATTTCGGAACATTGCTTAAGACAACCAACGGAGGACTGGTATTCATAAATTCCAATAATAATACAATACCTAATGAATATAACTTGTTTCAAAATTACCCGAATCCTTTTAATTCATCAACTATAATCAAATATGAAATTCCAAAATACACGGATGTTAAAATAAAACTTTACAACGTCGAGGGAAAAGAAATCCAAACTTTAATGAGTGAAAAACAACCTGCCGGAAAATATGAGATTTTGTTTGACGCATCTCACCTGGCCTCGGGTATTTATTTTTATGCTCTTTTAATAAATGATATTAGTATTAAAACGAATAAATTCATAATTCTTAAATAAAATTTGTAACCATCAGCGCAAGATAAAAATAAATTATTAAAACTATGAAAACTTTAATTCCTTTGTTTGTTTTTTTAATCGTCTTCTTATCGGAATGTAAATCCCAGGTTACACAGGATTATCCATTCAAAACATATCTGGATTCGGCAAATAATTTATATACCGCCGGATTTACAACTAATAAAGGTCAAAAAGATATATTCGTTCAAAAATTTGATAGTTCGGGTATACACTTATGGAGCAGGGAATTTTTTAGCTTTGAAGGAAATGATAGAGGTCTCGACCTAAAAGTTGACAGGCATGGATACACGTATGTGACAGGGTATGTTAGTAATCTAACTTTTAGTAATGATATAATATTACTTATATTAAATCCTGATGGAACCATTCTATATAGTAGTATTTATGAACATTTTGGCGATGATAAAGGTATGGGAATAGATATTACTGCAGCTCCGAATGGATATGCTGATGAAATTTTTATTACTGGTTATGTTTCAAGTGATCTTACAGATAAGGACATCATTATAAAAAAATATTCAGGTAGCGGTGACTCTCTTTGGCAAAAAGTTTACAATAAATTTTCGGGAGATGATGTAGCAACTGATATCCTATTGGATAATTCGTATGCATATGTTGTAGGATATACATATCAGGGGCCTGTTCGGGGCAATGAGATAATGTTTCAGACTTATTCAAAAGACGATGGTGCTTTAAATGAAACATTAATTGATTACAAACCCGGCAGTAATGAAATGCCTACTGAAATGGTAATTCCGGGTAAGGCATCTAATACTATTCAAAAGTCAAGAGTTTCTATTACAAGTATTTCCGAAAATTTTACTCAGATAAATATAAGCAGATACCATACCTTGTACTTAAACCCTTCAAGTTCTAATGAAATGAATATAAGATGGAGCAAAGATTTTATTAACGGTTTATTTTCAAGAAATAATACTGCAACTTCCATTGCTGCTGATAGTGCCGGGGATATATATGTTACAGGGTATGTACCCGGCTATGACAACATAAATCAAAATAATGGACTGGATTTCGCTACTATCAAGTATAAATGGGACCGGGGACAATATGGATGGAATAGCATAGCGAGATTTTTTAATTATGATGAAAACTCCACAACAGGCACTGATGACAAGGCTTCATCAATAAAAGTTAACAATGCAGGAGATATTTTTGTCGCAGGTAGCTCAGATGCATCACCAAGCGGGTTTTCTATTGTTAAGTATGTTCAGCACAATGGTGATCCTAATATGGACTACTTCAAAGGATTTACTCCTGGTTTTATGACACAAGAGCAGTCGGGTCAGAAATTGAACAAATGGGCAACGATAGAATTATCAAGCGACGGAACCCCTTTATTAGTCGTAATGGGCTGGGATGAAAATTCAGCATATTGGGCAGCTCAAAAATTCGATTCAAATGGAAATGTTAGTTACACCATCGATGACACTAAAGATATAAAAAATATCAGCTCAGAAAACTCAAATAAAGCAACTATTGAAAATTATCCAAATCCATTTAATCCTTCAACAACTATAACTTATAATATTCCTTTTTCGGTTACCGAAGAAAATTCAGTTCAGATAAAAATATTTAACCCCTTAGGTCAAGAGATTTCAAAATTAGTCGATGAGAGAAAGCCGGCCGGCAATTATTCAGTGAAATTCGACGGATCAGAACTTTCCAGCG
The DNA here is from genome assembly GCA_038240405.1 of Ignavibacteria bacterium. GTDB lineage: Bacteria > Bacteroidota > Ignavibacteria > Tepidaquicellales > Tepidaquicellaceae > JAGPCH01. Next base: position 21,317 of record JBBSDT010000008.1, on the reverse strand, counting down.
GAATGTATTTTTATATCTTATCGGTTAATGGATATAAGGTTCAGACCAAAAGAATGATGCTGTTGAAATAAAGACATTTGTCCCATCAGAAATGTTAAACAGATAAAGTTTAAGCCGAGCTGAATTAAGTGTACTGATGATCAGGAGCTTAAGGACAATAGGAAAATATTTACGAACATATCAGGAAAAAACCGGAGAGATATTACCGCTTATAGGATATGTATTAGATCAAGGCAGTTTACCAACGCACAAGAAAATAATAGTAAGTTTATATGAGCAAGTAATCTCTCGGGGCAGATATAGTATTGAAAACATCTCATAGTCTCTTTTAATTTATATATTACTTTCACTTTCTTTATTCTTTAAAGAAGTCTTTGAAGTTAAACAAAATTATTCGATTCTTTTTTAAATTGATATGGGGGTAAATACTTTTCTTTTTATTCGCCGGGCTTCCATATTGCTAATCTGAATTCCATTTAAAAGCAAATTTAAAGAGAAAATAATGGATTTAACTATCAACCCAAATTTTATCCTGTACTCAGGAATTAATTGAGATTTTCCAATAGAAGAATTTCCTTGCAAAGCAATAAAGATAGCAATATATTTCTAACTATTTCTTTAAATTATATAAATTACAAGGAGCCTGGCATGTTCAAAGATACAAAAGCATTTAGCAGTTTTTCTGCAGACGACATCCAAAAAGCTAAAGAGTTTTACGGAGAAAAACTGGGATTGGAGGTTTCGGAAAACAACGGTTTATTGGAGCTTCATATAGCAGGCAGCAGCAATATTATGATTTATCCTAAGGATAATCATACTCCTGCAACATTTACGGTTCTTAATTTTCCAGTAGGTGATATTGAAAAGGCTGTAGATGAGCTTACCGGGCTGGGAATACGCTTCGAACACTATGATCAGGGAGATATCAAAACTGATCAAAAAGGTATTTTCCGCGAAGAGGGACCAAATATCGCGTGGTTTAAAGATCCGGCTGGTAATATTTTATCTGTGGTGGAACAGAAGTAACAAGATAAGTAAGTCCGGATATGTTCTTTATTTTTTAGCATAATACATTTCCCTTTGTGGGATTCAAATCCTGAAAAAGATTTTTACATTTTTTTTAAAATATTTATTCTAAAATCTCAAAGCAATTAGTTCAACAAAGTCGTTTGTCTTTTTTTGCGCTATCAAATTCTCTTCTAAAATCCCAAAACATTGTTTTTGTCACGGAACATAGCTTTCTATATTGAAAGTTGAACTTTTTTTTCCCATAGGGAAACCACTCTACTTCGCAGGGAAACCCCTGAAGTTCATAGGGAAACCACTCTACTTCACAGGGAAACCCCTGAAGTTCATAGGGAAACCACTCCACTCCACAGGGAAACCCCTGAAGTTCACGGGGGAATCCCTGAAGTCCACAGGGAAACCCCTGAAGTTCGCGGGGGAATCCCTGTAGTTCACAGGGAAACCACTGAACTCCACAGGGAAACCTCTGAAGTTCTCGGGGGAATCCCTGACCTTTTCAGGGAGATCCCTGTGAGAAAAAAAGATACTCCTTAGATATAAAAAAATATCCCCCATAGTTTTATTGGTTTCCCTGATATTATTTTTCGTTTCCCTGATATTATTTTTCGTTTCCCTGATATTATTTTTCGCCTTCCTGATATAGTTTTTCGTTTCCCTGATATTATTTTTCGCCTTCCTGATATAGTTTTACGTTTCGCTGATATAGTTTTACGTTTCGCTGATATAGTTTTACGTTTCGCTGATAAATATTTCCAATATAGAATAATGCTTTGTATAATTACAATAGGAATAAAAAAGCCGGAGGTATAATTCCTCCGGCTGATTCTTGAAAATAAAATAATATGTTTCTGAATTCTCAGACCATTCTTATTTGATCAATAACATTTTCTTGGTATCAACGAAACCCTGAGCAGAATTGTTCGAACCATCTCCGGCTACAATTCTGTAATAATATAATCCGCTGGATAAATTGCTGCTATTAAATGATATTGAATAACTTCCTGCATTCTGTCTTTCATTAACCAATGTAATCATTTCTTTTCCAAGGATATCATAAACTTTTAAGCTTACAAAATTTCCGGATGCAAGATTATATTTTATGACGGTGCCTGGATTAAAAGGATTAGGATAATTCTGAGAAAGTGAAAACTTTGCCGGTACTTCTGTATTGGAAATTATACCGGTAGGAGCGTTAGTATATCCCGCTAGCTTAATATTATCAACATAAATACCATCCGAAGTAACAGCGCCGTTGCTCACCAAAGAAAATCTGATCTTTAAGGTTGCGGAGGCGCCGGCTAAAGAAGTAATATCGAGCATCTCTCTTGTCCAGTTGCTTTGGACACCGTTATAGAATTTAGCTGACTGCCAGGTTACGCCATTATCATTTGAAACATCCACATAAGCATTATCAAGAATTTCAATATTATGTTTATACCAGAAGCTTAATTTCAAAATCGGATTTGCTGAGACATTCAAAGCTGTGGCAAGTGTCATAGTCTTGACAGCATTATTTACATAATTACCGATAGGACTGTCTGTAAATGAATTCGAAGGTGAATATGATTGTGATGTTGTAACTCCCCAGCCCCCGGCGTTAGTTGTCCATTTAGTCATGCCGTTTTCTGCGCTGTCAAGTAAAAGCACATTACCGCCTCCTACAGGAATGTAAACATCCTGCATTGATATCATATTTGTATTGTCCTGCTTAATAATAAGTGACGTCTTTAATGCGCCATTAATGAGAGCTCCCGTACCTACTGTAAAATTAAATGCAATACTATCGGAAGATTGTGAAGCAATATTTGAAAATGAGAATGCAGTCGTTTGAATGCTCAATTGCGGGCTCTGTGAAACAAGTTCAATATTAACATTTTGCGCATTTACCAATCCTTTATTCTTAAAGTATACTTTAAGATTTCCCGCTTCACCCTGAATATATTGTTCCTTATTCATATTTGTTTTTACTGTTGCAACATTTGCTCCGCTTGATAAAGCAAAATAAATATTCTGCGATAAGGTTATTTTGGCAAGAGGAAGAATTCTCGATTGTGCAGGCCAGAAGCCATCAGAAGAAGTTCCGACTTCAGGAGTCATTGCAATAACTTTGCTGTGAGCGGAATCATTATAATACCAGTCATCAGTAACACCTCTTACACCGTATCCGACAGTTTCATTTGTTCTGCCGAGTGTGAAGTGATCATTCAAAACCATATCCTGAGAAAAGCTTTGAAATATGTTTTCGTCCGGCGTTGGCAGACTCTGGTATCCCCATGGACGGATAAGATAATTACCGTAAGTATGATAGCTTAGTATGCCTTTAAAATTTCTTGAGATTACAAAATTTCTTGCGTTTTGAGTTTCCGGTTCAGAAAAAGGTGAAAGTCCACGGTACGTATCGTCCCCGGGATTTGTAGATGAACCGCCGTTGGATGAATTCCAGAATTCATAAATTCCGAAGTTTCTATTAAGATCGACTCCAAAGCTTCCGCCGCCGTTTACACTGCGGTTCTTTCTCCAGAATCCTCCGCCTGTCGGATTTGTAGATCGGTTGTACTCGTAGCCATCAGGATTAAATACCGGTGTGAAATAAAATTCTCTGGTATTCATAAGATAAGTTGCAACGGGGTCGATATTATAATTTTCCAGAAGCCAGTACATAAAATAAATATTCTGTTCCATGCTCATAGGTTCACGCGCATGAATCAGGGAATGGTACCATATTTCAGTTCTTCCGGTTGGAGCATTGGGACTATTAGAAACTCTAACCGTCCACATCGGCCTGTTTTCGAGTGAATTCCCGATTGAAAATTTTACTGAAATTAAATTTGGATATTCCAGTCTCATTGAATCAAGCTTACCGATTACTTCATTATAAGTCAGATATCCTCCCATGCTTCCATAGACAGAATGGCTTACATTATTTTCAACCTTGGATTTGTGAATGGCATCCTGAATTTCTCCCGCAGTCATTTTATGCTGTTCATTATAATATTTTTCAAAATCATCAATGACAGTTTCATAAGGAACACCAGATGCATTTAATTTCTGAATTTCCGAATCTGAAAGCCAGACTTCAAGGTAGCCTTCACCTGCTTCAGAATGATCAAAGTATAACCCCTGGCGGTTTATATTTTGCATATCCGTGCTATTTTGGACAAAAACTTTCAGCAGAGAATATTTTGATTTCGTATTCTGCGGATCATTTCCATAGGAATAATTATTTGCAGTAATAAATATCAATGAAAAGACAAATACCACAATTATAATAAAATTTTTTGTAACGTTAATTTTCTTCATTAGGCTTGATTGATGTTATTAAAAATAAATTCCCGCAAGCTCCGTATGGAAGTTACGGGAAAATAATTTTAATTAAAAATTGTTATGTACAAATTTACGCAAATCCAATACCTAAATCAATCCTTTGAAATACTCTTTTGTCATTCCGGCAATCTTTTGAGCGGGGAAAACGACATAGGAGCCTTTCTTCTTTACTATAAAATTAAACGGCCCGGTCAACTACAGAGTTTTTAATTCCGAAGCTGCTTCCTTATCAAGATACCATTTCAATCCTCCATCGGAAGTTTCTATATGTCCAGCAGGATATTTCAGATAATCTTCTTTCTTTTCTAATATATTAGCAATTACATCAGCCTTATTCTTACCTGAAGCAAGAAAAAAAATTCTATCGGAATTGTTAATTACTTTTCCTGAGAGAGTAATTCTTTTTTGACCGCTTTGAGGATGTTTGGATACCTCAGCTATCTTATCAGATTTTAATAAATTCATTTGATCCGGAAAGATCGAAGCCGTATGACCGTCCTCTCCGACGCCAAGCATAATTAAATCAAACACAGGAAAATCATTCTGAGATGGAATATTTCTTTTTATGATTTCCGAATAACTTACTGCTTCCGCTTCCGGAGCAGCTTCCCCGGATATTCTGTAAATATTTTCTGCAGGAATTGCAATGTTTCTTAAAAGATTTTTTTCTGCCATTCCAAAATTACTTTCTGCGGAATCAGGCGGAACACATCTTTCATCCACCCAATAAAAAAATAATTTACCCCAATTGATTTTATTTTTATATTCGGCTGAAAGAACTGTAAATAGTAATTCAGGAGTTTTCCCTCCGGAAAGTGCTATATTTATTTTTCCATTCACAAGAATTACTTCTTCACAGGTTTTTTTGAATTCACCCGCAAAACCTTCGGCAAGGTCTAAAGGATTTTCAAATATTTCAAATAGAGTTTCGATAGTGGTGATATATTAAATTAATTTGTAATTAAAATAAGAGTATTGACGAAGGTTTAATCTGCCTCAGTTTACATACAAAGCTGGGGCTTTGTAAGTAGTAAACCCTTATTTCTTTTCAGTTATCATAACATAAGAAAAATTCTAATAATTTTCTTTTTTAGATTTCTCAATATATAGTTTCAGATTTGTTTACAATTCGCAATATGTTCCATCCTCTGGAAGGTTCTTGCAGGGATATCGCCAGATGAAATGCTGACCTGTAATCAGATCATCAGCGCCGTCGGGTCCCCATGTACCTGCAGGATAACCATAAACTTTTATATCCGGGAACTCCTTCCAGGCATCAAGAATCGGCTGAATAAATTTCCAGCAGGCTTCAACTGCATCGGCTCTTATAAATAAAGTAGAATCACCCAGCATGCAATCCAGTAACAATTTTTCATAAGCGCTCGGTAGCTCAGTATTTCCTAAATCAGAATAATGGAAATCCATATCCACATTTTGAATTCTAAATCCTGCACCCGGAACTTTCATTGCAAATTTTATAAGAATACCTTCATCCGGCTGAATACGTATCACAAGCATGTTATGGGAAGCAGCGATCTCCTTTTCTTGCTTGAATAAATGATGAGGGGTAGCTTTGAAATGTATAACAATTTCCGTGACGCGGGTAGGAAGTCTTTTACCGGTTCTTATATAAAACGGTACTCCTCCCCATCTCCAGTTGTCAATAAAAAATTTCATCGCGACATAAGTCTCCGTTCGGGACTCTTTCGCAACATCTTTTTCTTCCCTGTACCCGGAGACTTTTTTCCCGCGAATTACAGAATCGGTATACTGTCCGCGGATAACCATTTTTTGCACTTCATCAACTTTGATTGGACGCAAAGACTGAAAGACCTTTAAAGATTCATCCCTGATTGACTTAGATTCGAAGGTTGACGGCGGCTCCATGGCCACATACCCAAGTATCTGAAGCAGATGGTTTTGTACGGTATCCCGTAAAGCGCCGGAATGATCATAGTAATTACCGCGGTTTTCAATCCCTATACCTTCTGCAGAAGTGATCTCAACATGGTCAATATAATTCCTGTTCCACAGCGGTTCAAATATTCCGTTAGCAAATCTTGTAACCAGGATATTCTGCACCGATTCCTTTCCCAGATAATGGTCAATTCTATAGAGCTGTTTTTCCGAAAAATATTCGCTTATTTCTTTATTAAGCGCTACGGCAGATTCGAGGTCATGCCCGAAGGGTTTTTCAATAATTATCCTTGTCCAGGAATTTTCATTATCGCATTTATTCAATCCGCTTTTCCCTATATTCGTAATAATATTTTGAAGCGCATCCGGTGGAACAGCCATATACAGAAGCCGGTTTCCATTTATGTTTTTCTCTTTATCAAAACATTCGAGTTCTTTTTTGAGATTATAAAATGAATTCAAATCATCAAAATCTGCCGGTATAAAATAAATATTTTTTTTGAATTCCTCCCAGGTACCTTCGGGTAAAGATTCCGCTTTACCAAAATCACTCACTGCTTCTTTCATCGCGTCACGGAAAACGTAATGATCCATTTCTTTACGGGAAAATCCTACGACAGTAAAATTTTTTGGTATGAGCTTTTCTGCATAAAGCTTGAATAACGCAGGCATAAGCATTCTCTTCGTAAGGTCTCCGCTGGCTCCAAATATTACCATAATGCACGGTTCCGGAATTTTAGGTAAAGCTATTTTTGCGTCCAGCGAAATTATTTTTTCATCTGTTTCCATATTTTATTTTATCATTTAGATTTATATCAAAAGAATAAACTTTTTTTAATTTGGGAATCTTACCCTGCCCGTCTAGCGACAACGGTGGTCCAGCCGGGTTCCTGAATCCTCCTTCCCAAGTCCAGCTTGGGAAGGGAAAGGTGTTTAAGTAAATTTTCACACAATTTAATCTTTCCCAAGTTGGGGCTTTGGAAAGAGAGAGGCTTTGAGACATCCTCTCCAAAAGGAGTGGGTATGATGAGGTTCAAAAATCCTAATTATTTCACGAAAAAAACCCCTTCTTCTTTACGTTATGTCCTCCGAATTCATTTCTCAGTGCGGCAAGGATTTTTGCTCCGAAAGATTCTGACTGCCTTGATCTGAATCTTGCATATAATGAATCTGTAATAACAGGAAGAGGTATACTTTTTTCTATTCCATCTTGCACTGTCCATCTTCCTTCCCCTGAATCTTCCACATAACCTTCCAGGCCCTTTAAATCAGCGTCATTTTTAAATGCATCATTTAGAAGCTCAAGGAGCCATGACCGGACCACACTGCCGTTGCGCCACAATCCTGAAACTTCTTCAAGATTAATATTATAATCTGAAACGTGCATAAGTTCAAAGCCTTCAGCATATGACTGCATCATTCCATATTCAATCCCGTTATGAATCATTTTCACATAATGTCCTGAACCGCTTGCCCCTATATATTTATATCCGTTTTCAGGCGCTAAAGATTTAAAAACAGGCTCACACTGTTCATATGCACTTTTGTCTCCGCCAACCATAACACAATACCCTTCTTTTAATCCCCATACTCCGCCGCTGACTCCTACATCCAAAAAGTTTATACCCTTACTTTTTAAGTCATTGTACCTTTTCACAGAATCTTTGTAGTAGGAATTTCCTCCGTCAAGAACTACATCATTTTTTGAAAACAACGGAGCAACAACATCAATCACATGCTGAACGGGGTTTCCGGAAGGAACCATAAGCCAGATCTTCTTAGGAGATTCAAGCTTTTCAATTAACTCCTCCAGTGAAAATACTCCCGTCGCACCTTTATCAATTATTGATTTTACATTATCTTTATTAAGATCAAATGCAACAATATTATGCCCGTGCATTAATAATCTTTCGACCATATTTGCACCCATTTTTCCAAGCCCTATAAAACCAATTTGCATTTTACTTCCCTTTCTTTTTAAGTTTAAATTGTAAAGTTAATTTACAAAGAAATCATTTTTGAAATTTTTTACATATTCACTTTATGCATAATCGTCTATTTAATATTCAATTGATACAAAATTAAATGTTATAATATTTTTTTAAGCATCTTATATAATTCTGAAAGTCCTTTTCCAATATCAACTCCTATATTAACTCTTAATACCCGCCTGTCATGCTTTATCAATGATTCAAAATCTCCCAGTGCTTGTGATTCTTTCAAAATTCTGAAGCTGTATGGCTTTCCGGGAATCTCAATATCCTTAGAATCATCAGAAACTATCTGAACAAATACTCCTTTGTCCGGTCCTCCCTTATGGAGCTGTCCTGTGGAATGGAGAAATCTTGGTCCGTACCCAAGAGTAGTAGCCAATTTTGTTTTCTCTCTTAATAATTCACGGATTTTTAACAACAGGTCTTCTGTAATTTTATTCTTATTTATATATGCCATTAAAGCTATATAGTCACCTTTCCTGCATTGATCAAAGAAAAATTCAATATAGTCCTCTAAATCCCATTTTATTAATTTATTGCCGGAAGGAAGTTTCTTCTCAAATAAATTTTCATTGAAATAAATTCGCAGATTATTTTTAGAAGCTTTTGGAACCTGGTCAGGAAGCTTTTTATTTTCCTCAAATGCTTTCAATACCTTTGCAGTATTGTCCTTGCTTTCTTTTACATTTGGTTCATCAAATGGATTGATCCCCATTACTGCTCCCATGACGGAAGTTGCAAATTCCCAGAGATAAAACTGCCCGCCCAGATCATATTTATCTTTTAATTCAATTTCAATCACGGGAAAATTATTTTTTATAAGTTTCTTAACGGGCTTTTTCTCATCGTTGTCCTTCATTATATTCATAAATACAAATAAGCGATCATTGCCGTATGTTGATGGCTTTCCTGTGTTTTCACCTTCAACAGGAAGAATACCCTTACCTTCCTTGCCTGTACTTTCTGCTATTAACTGCTCGACCCAATAGCCAAAAGATCTGATCTGACGTGAAAAAATGAATGTTATTTTATCCATCTTTTTTTTATTTAAACTTCCAGCAATTGCTCCGATAACAGCACCCGGGTTTTTTTCAGCAGATGGAACCGAGCAATCATCCATCATGTCTTCCGCATTGCTCAATAATTTTTGTATGTCAATTCCAAGTAACGCTGCGGGGACAAGCCCGAAATATGACAGCGCTGAATACCTTCCGCCTATATCAGAAGGGTTTGTAAAAATCTTCCTGAAACCATTTTCTTTTGCTAAGGATTCTAGCGCGGTCTGATTGTCTGTAATTGCAATGAATTGCCTTCCGGCTCCTGCACCTTTCTTACTTTTTACCTTCTCAAAAAAATATCTGAAGAATGAATCCACTTCAATCGTTCCCCCTGATTTGCTCGATACAATAAATAAAGTTTTTTCTATATCAATTGAATTTCCGCAATCTATTATTGTTAAAGGGTCAGTGCTGTCCAGAACGAACAATTTCAGAAAACCTTCCTTAACTCCAAAAGTTTCGCTGAGAACTTCGGGACACATGCTGCTGCCGCCCATTCCAAGGACAACAGCGTAAGTAAATCCTTCTCCTTTTACTTCATTAACAAGAGAATTTATATCATCGATAGTACTTTTCATTGTTACAGGCAAAGAAAGCCATCCAAGACGGTTCTTAATAGATTCTGCCGGCTCTTTACCTTTTTTCCAGACGGTAGGATCCTTATCCCAAATTCTTTTTATAACATTTTCTTTATCAAATTTTATTAGTTTTTTCTCTGATTTTGATTTGTTCTTTCCGAGGTGTAAGTCTTTTTTAGATAATTTCATTTCTTTTTGAGATTATTAATTTTTTATATTATTTGTTGCAATGAATCATTCTTTTCCTAAAAGTTTCCTGCCCCTGTTTACAACGTTCTCCGCAGTAAAACCAAATTTTTTAAACAATGCCTCAGCGGGAGCGGATCTTCCAAACTCATTTATTCCAATCATGTCGCCCTCATCTGTGACATATTCCCGCCATCCAAGAGTTGAACCTGCCTCGATAGAAATTCTTTTTTTTATGTCCTTTGGCAGAACCTTTTCTTTATATTCCTCAGACTGCTTTTCGAATAATTTCCATGAGGGCATGCTTACAACTCTGGTATTAATTTTTTCCAGCTTAAGTTCTTCCTGAGCTGCCAGTGCAAGCTGAACTTCAGATCCCGTTGCAATGATAATTATATCAGGTTTGCCTTCACAGTCACTGAGTATATAAGCGCCCTTTTCAAGATTCTTTGCACTGTTGTATTTCTTTTGATCTATAACAGGAAGTTTCTGTCTGGTAAGAATCAATGCAACCGGACCTTTCTTATGTTCCATTATAACTCTCCATGCCTGGGCAGTTTCATTTGCATCAGCAGGTCTGATAACAGTTAAACTGGGTATTGCCCGCAATGAGATAAGCTGTTCGATTGGCTGATGTGTTGTTCCGTCTTCACCAAGCCCTATGCTGTCGTGCGTATAAATAAAAATAGTTCTTATTTCCATAATGGCAGCAAGGCGGATAGGAGCTCTCATATATTCTGAAAAAATCAGAAACGTTGCTCCGTAAGCAATCATCGGTATAGTCAGATTAATTCCATTTAATACCGCACCCATGGAATGCTCTCTTACTCCAAAATGTAAATTCCTGCCGTCATAGCTGGCGGGCTGGAAATCAGCCAGACCTTTTATAAAAGTATCGGTAGAAGGTTCAAGGTCTGCAGATCCCCCTATCATAGTGGGAAAATATTTTGCAATAGCATTAATAGTTTTTCCCGAAGCCTGCCGTGTTGCAAGCTCACCGTCTTTAGCATCAAAAACAGGAATTGCCTTTAACCATTCTTCACCAAATTTACCTTCGGACAAATTTTCATACTCATCTGCAAGTTCCGGATATTGTTTCTTGTAATTTGAATATAATTTATTCCATTCATCCTCTGTGATCTTTCCCTTTTCTCCGATTTCTTTGAAATGCTTTAAAGCATCGTCCGGGACATAAAAAAATTTGTCCGGGTCCCATCCGAGGTTGATTTTTGTCTGTCTTACTTCTTCAGGTCCAAGCGGAGACCCGTGTGCTCCGGCGGTATCAACTTTATTGGGACTGCCATAAGCAATATGTGTCCGGATTTTAATAAGAGAGGGTTTTTCTTTTTCGTCTTTAGCTTTTTGAATTGCTGCTGAGATTTTATCAATATCATTTCCGTCATCAATTACCTGCACATGCCATCCGAAGGCTTCAAATCTTTTGGCAGTGTCTTCAGTAAAAGTAATTTCTGTTTTACCTTCAATTGAAATATGGTTGTCATCATAAAGATAAATTAAGTTTGCGAGCTGCAGATGGCCTGCGAAAGATGCAGCTTCAGAAGAAATACCTTCCATCAAGTCACCATCGCTGCAAATTACATATATATTATAATCAAAGATCGGAAAATCTGTCTGGTTAAATCTTGCTGCCAGGAATTTCTGGGCAATGCCAAATCCAACTCCGTTGCCAAAACCCTGCCCGAGCGGCCCTGTTGTTGTCTCAACTCCTTTAGTAAGATTATATTCCGGATGTCCGGGTGTTTTACTATCGAGCTGCCTGAAATTCTTAATGTCGTCTAATGTAAGCTCGTATCCGGTCAAATGAAGTAAGCTGTATAAAAGCATACTTCCATGTCCGGCTGAAAGAATAAACCTGTCACGATTCGGCCAGTCAGGATTTTTCGGATTAAAATTTAGGAACTCCGACCACAGAGAATATGCCATTGGTGCTGCACCCATGGGCATACCGGGATGACCTGAATTTGCTTTCTGTACTGCATCTACAGAAAGTAAGCGGATTGTATTTATGCAAAGCTTATCTAAATCATTCATTTACTATTATTTATTATCAAAATACTGAATAATAAAGTAATTTTTAAGATTAAAACGGAAGACAAATAAATTATAAATGGTAAATTTTAAATTATAAATTTCCAATTTTGCTCGTGCCATTCCGGCAATCTTTAGGCCGGGGGTACCCTCTGGGTCATCCAATCAGCTCTTGTTCCTGATTGCAATTTGTAAAAAAGTTTTGTCAATCCCATCATCTCTCAAGTGAAAATTCGGTAAATAAATTATGTTACAATTATAACTTGAAAACTACTTTAAACTGCAATCAGTGCTTGGATTTGGAATTATTATTGATTAATTTATTTTACAAATAAATATGATCACACTCAAAGAAAATATTCTAAGAACTTTACTTTATTATGATATATTTAAACATCCGTTGAATATTGATGAGATATTTTCACTTTTGCCTCAAAATTCGGTAAGCAAAACCGACGTTCAAAATTCACTTGCTGAGTATACAAAACTAAATAGTCCAATCTATTCAAAAAACGGATATTATTATATCGGAGATAATGATCGGTATATCGCTCAGAGAAAGTCAAGAGAAATGTTTTCAAAAAAAGCATGGAAGTATGCAGCTCTTGTTACTCATATTATTAAAAGATTCCCTTTTGTCGAAGCAGTTTTTATAACCGGTACTCTTTCTAAAAATAGTTCATCACCGGAAAGTGACCTCGATTTTATGGTTGTAACAAAGCCAAAGCGGCTCTGGATCTGCAGAACTTTATTAATGCTTTTTAAAAAAATATTTTTGTTAAACAATCATAAGTTTTTTTGCATAAACTATTTTGTTTCCCGGGATTCACTTGAAATTGAAGAGAAGAATATTTTTACTGCAACAGAAATTGTCTTTATCAAAGCTACATTCAATTCACAGCTTATGAAGGAATTCCTGGAGTCCAACAAATGGATAATTAATTTTTTCCCGAATTATAAGATCGGCAGCCTGACTTTTAATCAACCCGGATGTAAAATTAATAACAGAAAAAGTTACATACAAAAGTTTTTTGAAATTATCTTTTTTTCAAAATTCGGAGACTATCTGGATAATCTTTTCCGGAAGAAAACTTCTGACCATTGGAAAAAAAAGTATTTTCTTTTGGACGAAAAAGAAAGAGAGCATATGTTTAAGTCAACTATACATGTTTCAAAAACTCACCCGGGTAATATGCAAAAAGTAATACTCAACAACTATAAAAAGCGACTGCACACTTTCAATCTGGATAATTCAGACATCAATGAATAAAATACTTTTTGCCAATTCGTATTTTCTGAACCATGATCCCAAAGAACTCAAGGCAATGAATTTATATGCGCCATTGGGAACCCTGTATGCCGCTTCATACTTAAAACAAAAAGGCTATGAAGTCTCACTTTTCGATACAATGCTTGCGGATTCGGAAAATGATTTAACAAAATATCTCCGTATTCTCAAGCCGGGTATAGTTGCCATTTACGATGACTGTTTTAATTATCTTACTAAAATGTGCCTTACAAGAATGAGAGATGCTGCTTTTAGGATGAGTGAGATTGCAAAGGAATTTGGATGCAAAGTTATAGTTGCCAGCTCAGACGCTACTGATCATAAGGAAAAATATTTTAATCATTCTGCAGACTATATAATTTCCGGGGAAGGTGAAATTACACTGGGTGAAATTGTTGATTGGCTTAACAATAGTTCAGCAAAGGATCTGAACGAAATAAACGGCTTATCTTTTTTGAACAACAATGAAATAGTAACAACAAGAAAGAGAAGTCCTGTTAAAGATATTGATACTTTGCCATTTCCTGATTGGAATCTGATAGATATTGAAAGATATAAAAAGCTCTGGTATAAGCACCGGGGATATTTTTCAATGAATCTTGTAACCACGAGAGGCTGTCCTTTTCATTGCAACTGGTGTGCAAAGCCAATTTATGGTCAGGTTTATAACTCCAGAAGTCCGGAAAATGTAGTTAGCGAATTGATTTACTTAAAGGAACACTATTCTCCCGATCATATCTGGTTCTGTGATGATATATTTGGTCTTAAACCAAACTGGATTGTAAAATTTGATGAAGTTATAAATAAATCAAATGCTAAGATAAAATTTAAATGCCTTTCAAGAGCCGACCTGCTTTTGAAAGAAGATAATATTAAACATCTTGCCTCAGCAGGCTGCGATTCAATATGGATTGGCGCCGAATCAGGCTCACAGAAAATTCTCAACGCAATGGAGAAAGGTACTACTGTCCGTCAGATATATGAATGCAGAAAGCTGCTTAAGAGAAATAATATAAAGACAGGCTTTTTTCTTCAGTTCGGGTATTCGACCGAATCTAAAAAAGATATAGAACTTACTTTAAAAATGGTAAGAGATCTTATGCCGGATGATATCGGAATTTCAATCTCTTACCCGCTTCCCGGAACAAAATTTTATGAAAGAGTATTGTCCCAAATGAAATACAAACATAACTGGGAAAAGTCTGATGATTTTGAAATGATGTTTGACGGAGAATTTACTACCCGGTATTATAGAATTCTCCACAACAAAATTCATAAAGAATTCCGTTCAAGACAAATATTATCACATCCTTTAAAAAAAATTAAATCCCTCTGGAAACTGCCTTATTACCTACTCGGCTGGCTATGTAGCGGGATAAACATTAACAGAATAGAACAGAAAGAAAAAAGGAATAAAAATTCCGGACAGCTTATTGAAGTTTTAAACTGACTATGGAAGATTACCTGATTCATACAAGGGAGTCATTTGATAAAATTGCTGACTCATTCGACAGAGAAGATTATTCTAATGAGATTCTTCAATGGATGAGGAGTGAAGTTTATGAAATATATTCTCATTATTTCAAAGAGGGTGATACATTACTTGAATTAAATGCCGGGACGGGAATAGACGCTATTGCTCTGGCTTCCCGGGGAATCAAAGTATTCGCCACTGATATTTCCGGTCGAATGATTAACAACCTGAGAACTAAAATCCGGAAAGAAAATCTGGATAATTTTATAAAAACAGATATCCTTCCTTTTGATGATATTTCCAGATTGAATGAAAGTAATTTCGATGGGGCAATCTCTAACTTTGGAGGATTAAATTGCATAAATAATTTTTATAATTTGTCCAAAGATTTAGCCGACAAAATAAAACCCGGCGGCAGGTTTGTCGCATCGGTAATGAATTCCTTTTGTCCATGGGAAATACTTTATTTTCTTTCTAAGGGCAAACCTTCAGAGGCATTCAGGAGGTTTCGGAACAATGGGATAGAAGCTAACTTAAGCCAACATAAAATTAAATCTTTCTATTTTTCTCCAAAGGAATTTGCATCGCAATATAAAGAACATTTCGAATTGGAAAGAATATCTTCACTTGGATTATTTACCCCGCCGCCATATTTATACGGAATTTATTATAAAGCAAAATTTCTTGTGAAGCTTTTTATGAAGACCGACCATTTAATAAAGGGAATCTTTCCTTTTAACAGAATTGGGGATCATTTTATAATAGTTTTGAAGCGAAAATTGCGTGACAGGATATGATAAAAGTTTTCACGCACAAATTATTTCAAGCTTTGGTTTTTTTCATAATATTCATCCTGTTTTTTTTATTTGTTTTTATACCGTCGCTTAAAAAAATTAACACCGACTTTCCAAATTACTATGTTTCTGCCAATATGTTACTGGACAGCAAAAATCTGGAAGATGCATATGATAACGTTCAGTTTAATAAGCAGGTACTTCTGTACGGTATTGAAAATCAGTTTGTATCATTTGTTCCCTATCCGCCGGTCAATGCTTTGATTCTAATTCCCCTTGCACGATTGGCCCCGCTTACTGCAAAATTATTCTGGAATATTTTTAATTTATTTCTGTTCTTTGGATCAATTTATTTTATTTCCAGAATTTCAAAACTTAATTTCTTTTTAACAGGAATAATATTTTTTGTTTCAGGATATGCATTCGTAAATAACTTTTTTTTCGGACAGGTATATTTATTGATTTTGTTTTTGTTTTCAGCTTCCTTGTATTGTTTATTCAGAGAAAAAGGAGATCTCGCGGCACTTTTAATTTCCATCAGTATACTTCTGAAATTTTATACTGGGTTTTTTTTATTGCTCTTTCTGATCAGAAAGCAATTTAGATTGTTTTTTGTAGCACTTTTTTTCATTCTTATATTCAACTTTATTGCTTTTGCGATTACAGGCTGGGATGTGAATTTATTTTATTATTCCAGGATAATGCCGCGTATAAGCGACGGGTGGGTAGGAATTGTCTATGCGTCCGAATTTCAGTCAGTTTCTTCCCTTCTTCACAATTTATTCTACAGAGAACCGTCATTAAATCCGAATCCGCTTATTGAAAGCCCCCAGCTTTATTTTATATTAAAATATGTTTTCAATTTTGGAATTCTAATATCTTCAGTCTATTCGGTCTTTCTCACTTCTTCAGTTAAAAGCTCAGCTATTTTTAAAATTCAAATCTCTTTGTTTTGTTTCGTCTGCATGCTCTTACTTCCGGTAAATGCTTCTTATCAATATGTTATTCTGATTCCTTCTGTTGCAATTCTCACAAATTTTTATATTACAGAAAATAAATATTATCATGCCGGACTTTTGTTATCATTATTTTTTCTTATTAACAGTCCTGTAGCGATTTATGTTATTAATCTTACGAAGGGCGGGCCGCTGTTTTTCCTGGGATATATAAAGCTTTATGTACTGATTGCCTTGTGGATTGCAAATCTCAATATTCTAAGAACTTTCGGACGGGTAAATGTTTCATTCAACCCTTTATTAAGATATTCGTTTGTATATATAATTCTAATATTAATATTTACAAACATGTCTCTTGCTGTAAATAAACCAGAAACTGACAGCGCTGTAAACATTCTCAGGGATCCTGATTATATGATATCAATGCCAAACTCATATAAAGGGAAACTCATTTTTTCCGAATGCTATAATGATAAATTTGTTTTGAATTCAAACTTCGGCTTAAAGTTCGATAAAGAAAATATTCTTGAACCTGAATTTCTGAACGACAGCGAAATTGTATATGAAACTATAATCGAAAAGAAGAAAATATTTAAAAAACTAAATTTTATAAATTTTAAAGATACAATTATATCGAATCCCAAAGAAATCCGGATCCTTTTCGACAGCATGCCGGTAAAAAGTTATGTGGAAAATGGGCAGATCTATTTGGAAGATTCCTCACGCCGTGATACAATACCTGTTACTAATGGCAATGCTTTGAATATCCTGCCTTTCATCGATTACGACGAAAATAAAATAATATTTTGTTCCGACAGAAATCGCGGGGTCGGCTTTACAACTTTATATGAAGTGAAAATAAAAAGATAAGATAATGTCAATTGGTTTAATGAAATTAACAGATGAATACATTGGAAGAATAATCGTCTTTTTTATTTCTATTCTCAAAACCAAACCCAACCTGGAAAGGAAATTAAATAGTAACACTGTCCAAAATATTTTATTTATAAAATTTTGGGGAATAGGAAGCATTGTTTTAGCGACTCCTTCAATTGAAAAAGTGAAAAAAGCATACACGGATTCAAGAATATATTTTCTTACATTAAAAAATAATTTAGAGATCTGCAATGAGATCTCACCGATTAATGAAACATTTTCCATCTGCATTTCAAATCCTTTTATTCTTGTTACCGATTTTCTAAAAGTAATAAGAAAGCTAAGGGGAATAAGCTTTGACTTAATTTTTGATTTTGAGTTTTATACTTATTTCTCAGCAATAATTACAGCTCTTATTAAATCCCAATCAAGCTACGGATTCAATAACCTGAAGAACAACAGGAAAACCTTATTTTCGAAGAGTGTTTTGTTCAATAATCAGATTCATACCAGGGATAATTTTCTGAACCTCGTAAGCGCAGAAAGCAAAGTAAGTTCAATAAATACTTATACAGGTTTTACTGAATTTTTACCCTCTTATAATTATTCTAAATGCGATTTAAGAATTATTATTAATACAAATGCCAGCAATCTCGCCTACGAAAGAAGGTTGCCTGAGAAAGCTTTTGTTAGCCTGATAGATAAATTAACGGAAACATTTAACTGCAGGATTGTATTAACCGGCCTCCAAAACGAAATCATTTATGTAGCAAGCATTTATGAATGCTTAAGAAATAAAAACAGGATTGATAACTTATGCGGAAAGACTTCATTGAGAGAACTTATACTGCTTTTAAAAACTTCAGTTTGCCTGATAACCAATGACAGCGGTCCCTTACATTTAGCGTCTGCACTTAATGTCCCAGTGGTAGCATTTTTTGGGCCCGAATCTCCGTTAAGGTATGGTCCTCTGAGTGATAAGCAATTAGTTTTCTACAATAACCTTAAATGCAGTCCCTGTATGAGCATTAGTAATTCTAAAACAGTCAATTGTATTTTTGATTCACCAATATGCATGGAGCAATTTGTCATAAAGGAAGTATCTGAAAAAATTTCGGTTTTTATAAGAAATGTGCTTTCATTAAAAGAAAATAATATTTTCAATGCTCAGGAATTATTTGCTAAAAATCTCTAAAGATACTGTTTGGGTCTTAATCCTTAACGGCATCAATTATCTTAGCTCCTTTCTTCTTGCTGTTCTGATATCCAGATTTCTTGGACTTGAAGGATTGGGAAAATATACATTTGTATTTGCATTCGTCTCAATACTATGTATTATTTCTGACTTTGGCCTGACAACATTGCTTATTAGAAAAATTAATGAGAATAAATTCCGGTCAAAAGAATTCATCCTGGATTTCAATCTTATTAAGACTTCAATTTCAGTTTTACTGATTGTTGTCATATTTTCTGTTTCCTTAATTGTTAAGGGCATGTCTGATTCTGTTTTTCTAATAGGAATTTTGTTGATTATTCCCCGGTCGCTGCAATCAACCTATGAATCTTCAATAAGAAGCTTTCTCAATCAATCTTTACCGGTAATTTTCAAAAGCATAAATTCATTTCTTCAGCTTGTAACATCTTATTTTCTTTTAGTGAAAGGATTTGGCCTCATAAATATTTTTATCTGCATTTTAGTACTTGATATCTTTACCTTATTTGTATTATCTCTTGCAAGCAAGCGGATTATAAGGAGTTTTAATTTAAATTCTAATAATTCACAAGTCTTAGAGGGTTCACCCGAAACAAATTTATTTAATAAATTCATAACAATACTTAAAGAGAGTTCGGTTTTTTTTGTAAATAATTTTTTGATGCTCTCAATTAAGAGTCTTAATGTTATTTTGCTGGGATATTTTTCTAATGCAGCTTCCGTAGGTATTTATTCTGCGGGTTCAAGGTTCGTTAACGGAGCAGGGCTGTTTTCAGGAGCCCTGTTCAATTCTTTCTACCCGGTACTGTCAAATGTTAAGAAGGATTTGAAACTTAAAATTGAACTGACAAAGAAAGTGTTGTTATATTCTTCAGGATTCGGAATTATAATCACTATATTAATATATTTTTTTTCCGGAATATTAATAAGCCTGACCTTCAAAACCGGCGAAGCTGTTATTGTTTTGAAAATTCTATCGTTTTCAATACTTCCGGTTATTGTGTATACTGTCACCCAGTCATTCCTGTTCACTGTTTACAATGAAAAGTTCCTCCTTAAGATACTGCTGGGAGCATGGTGTATGAATATAATACTAAGCATTATTTTGATTCTCAAATATAATTATACCGGCTGTGCAATTTCTCTGACTGTAACTGAGTTATTTCTGATGATAACACAACTTGGTAAATTTAATTACGATAATAAAAACCTAGCACTAAAAGTGTCTCAATAATATAATGATAATTCTTCTTAATCCTAAGAGTGCAAGATTTGGCTTCCGGGTTCCAAATAGTCTTTTATATCTTGGAGCGTTTTTGGAAGGTAAGTATGACTATGAAATTGTGGATGAAAACCTGGACCCCAATGTGGAACAGAACTTGATAAAACTCATCAAAGAAAAAAATGCAGGATATCTTGGAATCACCGTTATGCCCGGACCGCAGTTACAAAGAGCTGTACCTCTCAGTAAAAAAATCAAGTCTCTGTTTCCGGATATAAAAATTTTATGGGGAGGATATTTTCCTTCAATGCATCTAAATACTGTGCTCAAAGCAGATTATGTAGATGTTGTTTTCAGAGGGCATGCGGAAATTTCTCTTCCGCAATATCTTGACTGCATGAATGGAAAGTCCGGAGCGCTGAAGTTAAATAACATTAAAGGAATCTCATATAAAGTAAACGGAAAAATAATAACTAATCCGGATATTGAGAATGTTGATCCGGATATTATTCCAATACTTCCTTATGACAAGGTTCACATGGAAAGATATCTTCAGCTTGGCAAAACATATCTTGGGAAACGAACTATAGCCTATATTTCCAGCATTGGATGTCCTTTTAAATGCGGATTTTGTGCTATAGCAGGAATTTACAAAGGGAGGTGGAAGGGAAGAAGCGCGGATCTTGTTTACCAGGACTTAAAATATGTTCATGATAAATATGGAGTGGATGCAGTCGAATTCCATGATGATAACATGTTTGTATCTGAAAAAAGAATTTATCAGATTGCTGAAAAGATAAAAGATTTGAACCTTGGATGGTGGGGTGAAGCAAGACCGGATACAATGCTCAAATATTCCGATGATACTTTATCCCTGATGAAAACATCAGGAGTCAAAATGATCTTCTACGGCGCCGAATCCAGCTCAGAAGAGACTCTTAAACTCATGAACAAAGGGGGAACGCAAACCCCCGATACTGTACTTCGTTTGGCTGAACGATTAAGAAAATTTAAAATCGTTCCTGAGTTTTCATTTGTTCTCGGCAGTCCTTCCGATAATGTAGATAAGGATATTGATAATGATATAAAATATATTCGTAAACTTAAGCAGATCAACCCTTACGCTGAAATTATTATTTATATCTACTCTCCCGTTAATTATGAGGACTCTGAAATGTCGCTGGCATCAAAGCTAAAGGGTTTTGGATATCCGGTTTCTTTGGAAGAATGGACCTCAGGTTACTGGAAAAACTTTGACCTGAGAAAGGAAACGCTTACTCCATGGCTAACTGCCAGGCATATAAAAAAGATCGTCAATTTTGACCGGGTATTAAATGCATCCTATCCTACTGCAAGTGATTT
>JBBSDT010000007.1:0-25299 GCA_038240405.1 Ignavibacteria bacterium | reverse complement strand
GGATGAAGAACTTAATAGAATTTGACTAGCACGGGCTCGAATAGGAAAGGTAACTTTTTTGATGTATTGCTCCTTTTGGTAGTCAGTATGATAAACGTCAAATCCAGTTCCATTATATTCTATTATAGATTCCGGAAATTTTGATTTTAAATCTTGGTAAGTTTTCACCAATTCTTCTTTTGGACAATCAAAGGTATCAATCATAACATCCTCGTAATCCCACAATTGTGGAATTGAAGAGTCTAAGGGATGAAAATCACTCAAAGGATTAACATATGAAGAAACAAATACTGATTTACGAAGCCCAGGATAGGAATTCTCAGGTGTTCCTCTACTAAAAAATCTCCAATTGAACATATTAGTCTTTTTTAACTTTTTAACCTAAGGATTCCACATTAAGTTCTGTGGTAGTAAAAGGATTGAAAAATATAATGTTATTACAAAACTTGCAAGAGACAACCTCATAGCTAATATATACAGATATATACAATTTATGAAATTTTATGATTTTTACATAATTAAACGGTTTATAGAGTTTTGAAAATATTTAATCATTAAATAAGAGAAAATTATTTTAGACGGCAATGATTGGGTTTTGGAGATTCAGAACTCTTTGACTTGAAATTTTGACACTGAAAGTATAATTTTAGTCACTATGATATCATTACTTATAATTCTTCTTTTATTAGTTTCCATAATCTTAATTGCGGTTGTTTTGATGCAATCTTCAAAGGGAAACGGTTTGGCAGGACCAATCGGAGGCTCCAGTGTTACAATGGCTTTTGGAGTCCGGAGAACTTCCGATTTATTAACAAAATCATCCTCTATACTGGCTGCGGTACTGATGATCGGCTGTATAGTTGTAAATCTTTTAATTGGCAATGGCGCGACTGTGGATGAAAGTATTATTCAAAAGAATGCCGGTCAGCAGCAACAAATGCCTCCTCCAAATACAATTCCTCCGGATGGCAGCGCACCGCCTCAAACTAATCCTCCGGCGGGAAATGAAAATCCGAATCAACAACAAAACCCTAATCCGGATAATGGTAAAGTGGAAAAGAAAACTAATCCGCCTCCTGTTAATACTGAACCTCAGGGACCGTAATAAATGTGAAATTTATATTTAAACTTATAAAGTTTAGCTTAAGCACTATGAGAATTTCTTTTAGTGCTTTTTTTATTTATTTAATTTTTATTCCTGTCGGAAATAATTACGGACAGTCTCTTTTTGAAAAAAGTATTCACGCTGAGAATTTAGACGTGTTGCATTATGGAAACTTTTCTTCCTATTCTTTTGCAGATTCTGCCGGTAAAAATTCAAAAGCAGTTTTTAAAATGAAAAAGAGCCCATTGAAAGCGGTTATATACTCTGCCATACTTCCGGGAGCGGGACAATTTTATAATCATTCCTTCTGGAAGATCCCGATAATAGGAGCTCTTGGAGGATATTTCGGTTATGAGCTGATTAAAAACAATAATAAATTTTTAGATTATAAGTCTCAATATATCAGCTCCCAAACAATTCTGAATCCCACCGGAGACCCGCAGCTGCTGGCTTTCAGAGAATTTTACCGGGATCAGAGAGATAACTTTATTATATATTCCGTTATATTGTATGTAGTAAATCTCATAGACGCATATGTTGATGCCCAGCTCTATGATTTTAATGTAAGCGATAAAATCAAATTAAGTGTTTTGACGAAAAAAGATCTTTTAAAATTAAGCTTTAACTTTTAATATCCGAAGATATCCTTCAGATTTAATACCTTTACTTCCCCGTATTTTTCCAGAGTTTTCATATCAAGCTTATCCATTTCGCCAAGAACAAGTATTGTATAATGCTTATCCTTGATGTATTTTTTCTGGAAGCCGATTACATCAGTTAGTTTAAATCCGGGTATTTTTTGATAAATATCTTTCCTTATATCGTAATCGAGTCCAAGCTTTTTAGCGAGTTCATAAGTATAAAGAATATCAAATTTGGTTATTCTTTCGGATTCAATTTGTTTCATCAGTGAATTTTTTGAGCTGTTGAATATCAGATCAGCTTCGGGAATATTATTCAAAAGCTCTCTCATACCTGCCATAGCTTCAGGAAGCTTGTCCGCCTGCGAGCCGATGTAAGATATAATGTAATTCGACTTTTCTTTTTCCCTTGGATTTTTGTAGGATGAAAAAGTTGAATATGCAAGAGCTTTCGATTCCCTTAACTCCTGAAACACGATAGAACCCATGCCACCTCCGAAATATTCGTTGTAAAGGGAGATTATAGGAACCTGGGTTTTATCATATGCCTCACCTTTGGATAGCATTACTATTTCAACCTGCTGCATATCATAATTTAACACATAAACAGTATTCCGGGTAATATCCTTTTCCACAAATTTATTGGCAACAGGAGGTGATTTTAGTTCAACCGGAATCTTATGGATTTTATTTATTGCAGAAACAATCTGATTTGGATTGTCAGGTCCGTAATACAATACTCTCTGCTTGTAAGAAAATAAACCCTTTATAATTTTAACAAGCTCTTCTGCCTTTACATTTTTCAATTCTTCCTCAGAGAAGCGGAATGTGAACGGATTGTTTTTCCCGTATTTTGCATAGTTAAACATTCCACTCCACAGGATTGTCCTTTTAGAAAGCTTTGCATCTTCTCTTTCTTTCAGAACGTCTGCTATTAAATTATTAAGCGCTTCTTTATTTTCCTTCGCATCTGAAAAAAGTTCTTCCAGAAGACTCAAAGACTTATCGAAGTTCTGACCTAATCCTGACAAACTTATTGTAACCTCATCTTCGGAAGCACTTATACTGTAAGAGCTTGCCAGCTTATAAAACTCTTCTTTTAATTGAGTTGAAGTATATTTCGAAGTGCCAAGATAATTCAAATAATCTATTGCAAGATTGAGTTTCTTGTTTTCATTTGTCCCCGTATTTATGAGAAAGCTTAGCTTGAAAAGATCATTTTCCTTGTTCTGAAGATAGTAAAGAGGAACTTCATTTTTTAATTTCAAATCCATTATATCTTTTTTGAAATCTAAAAATACCGGCTGAACTTCATCCGAAGAAGCGCTCAAAAGTGTCTGGACAAATTCTGATTTATCATCCCTGTTAACTTTTACCGGGTTTATCTCGGGCTTTATAACTTTTTGTATTGTTTTATCTTCTCCTGTTTTTTTGTAAACCAATACGTAATTATCATTTAAATTTTTATTGGCAAAATTTACAACATCCTCTTTGGTGATCTTTGACAGCCTGTCAATATTGAAGATATATTTATCCCACGGTATTCCCAAAGTAAAAGATGAAACAAATGCCTGCGCCCTCTCGTCATTGCTTTCGTAAGCCTTTAACTCGACTAATTTAAAATTGCTTATAATTGCCGGAATCAGCCAATCAGGAAATTCTCCTTTTTTTATCAGATCAATCTGGGACATGAGAAGTTCTTTCACGTCATCCAGACTTTGTCCTTCCCTGGGTTTACCTCCAAAATAAATTACAGAATAATCTTTATTGATGTCCTTCGACGTATAGGCTTCAATAACTTTCTGGTTTTGGTTAAGATTTAAATCAATTAAACCGGCGCTTCCGTTACTGAGAATATTTTCAATTATAGTAATGATATCAGTCTCTTTAGTGTCCGCTCCTCCTGTTCTGTATCCGAATATGACAGACTCCTGAGAGGGTCCGTAAACTTCTTTTACAACCGGAGAAGTTATAGGATCTTCAACAGGCGGAATAAATTCAGGTACAGTTTTTTTCTCCTGTCCGCCAAATTTTTCATCTATTAATTTTATAGTCTTATCAAAATCCAGGTCACCGGATAAACAAATAGCCATGTTGTTAGGCACATACTTCTCTTTATAATAATCAATAATTTTCTGAATCGAAGGGTTCTGAAGCTGTTCGACACTTCCTATCGTGGTCTGGGTTCCGTAAGTATGTTTTTGGAACAGCCCTGCGAATAAGGCTTCATAAACTTTACTCCGATCATTATCGAGTCCGCGGTTCTTTTCCTCATATACTGCCTCAAGCTCTGTATGAAATAATCTCATAACAGGATTTCTGAACCTTTCCCCTTCTATAGTCAGCCATCTGTTCAATTCATTTGAAGGTATATTGCATTCATAAACAGTTTCTTCAACTGAAGTATAAGCATTACTACCCGTTCCTCCAATTCCCGAAATCATTTTATCGTATTCATTAGCAATTGAATATTCCGAAGCAAGGTAAGAGACGCTGTCGATCTTATGATAAAGAATTTTTCTTTCCTGCGAATCAGAAGCTTGTCTTCTTTGTTCATACAATGAGATTATTGTATCGAGATAAGGCTTTTCCTTTTCAAAGTCTTTGGTTCCGAACTTATCAGTTCCTTTAAAAAGCATGTGCTCGAGGTAATGAGATAAACCCTGGGCGGTATGAGGATCGTTCTTACTGCCTGTAGCTGTGACTATGTAGGTCTGAATTCTCGGCTCATCTCTGTTAATTGTCATATAAACCCTTAAGCCATTATCAAGAGTGTAAATCCTGGCATTCAAAGGGTCATCTTTAACCGTCTGGAAAGTATATCCGCCTTCTGTAGATGTCTGTGCCTGCGGGAATAAATCCTGACCTAAAAATATCAGATGCAGGAAAGAGATTATAGCTAGGCGATAAAGAGTTTTTGTATTAAAATGCATTTTAAGATATTTAATATTGAGAATTAATTTACAGATGAAGTTATTTAAGTTTAGTTCAAATTTACCAGAATGCATTATTATAAAATATGTAAAGAGTAAAGATAAAGTTTAAGTTTAAGTATGGGTTAGAACAGTTAACAGAGTATTAAAATTTAGCATTTGTCAACAGGAACTGAGATTCAGAAAAAATTAATGGTCATGAGTTTTTAGCCAAAACAATAATTGTGGAATGCTTTAGAATGGAAATCAAAAAATATTTCGGCTAAAGCCAACAAGATTTTATTCATTTCCCACGACCTAAAGGTCGTGGCAATAAAAAGGAAATTGGAGTTGCCGGTAAGGGTAGATAATGTCATCTTCTACAATAATGTCATCCCTACAATAATGTCATCCCTACAATAATGTCATCCCTTCGGGATTTGTTAATTAGATAATGCTTTCTACAATAATGTCATCCCTTCGGGATTTGTTAATTAGATAATGCTTTCTACAATAATGTCATCACTTCGGGATTTGTTAATTAGATAATGCTTTCTACAATAATGTCATCCCTTCGGGATTTATTAATTTGATAATGGTTCTACAATAATGTCATCCCTTCGGGATTTATTAATTTGATAATGGTTCTACAATGATATCATCCTTCGGGATTAATATTTTTTTCGGTTTAAGCAAAACTCTTGGGAATTAGATTCGCTCTATAGTCGATAAAAAGTAAAATGATATAATTTAATTTTATTTAAATTTATTTTTTAAATCCCGAGGGGATGTAATTTTTAGATTGATTAATTTCGTATGACTAAGTTCGAAGGGCTGATATAATTATTTCCAACAGAGGGGTTCAACCTTTTTAAGGACAACTCATTATCATTATAATCTTTTATTAATTAAATCTAACTTTTTCGATATACACTTACCTCAATTCAAATTTCACCCTTTAAATACTGAATATAAATTGTAATTCATAAATTAAAGAATTATTTTTGAAAAGAAAGGACTTATAGAAGTTTACCACTCTATACTAAGGTTCCTTTAGATTGGTAAAATTGAAAAAATTATATTGAATACGGAAGATTTACCGGATGCAAACTTACCCGATGAGAATCAGGACAATGATTCCGAATCAGACCCCGGACTGAATAACCTCAGAAGCGATAAAACTTCTAAAAAAAACGAAGACAATCACAAATTAAATAAGAAAAAGCTCTTAGTGCTTTCGTTGAGTGCATTAGGTATAGTCTACGGAGACATAGGTACGAGTCCGTTATATGCACTGCGTGAATGTCTTTACGGACGTCATGCCATATCACCCTCGGAGAATAATGTACTTGGGGTGTTGTCGCTCATATTCTGGTCACTGATCATAGTCATTTCTGTTAAATACCTGGTATTAGTAATGAAAGCAGATAATGATGGTGAAGGCGGAATTCTCGCTCTTATGGCTCTTGTAAGACCTTCAGCTTCTAACCGGGGAATAAAATATTTAATTATTTTGACGCTGGGCCTCTTTGGAGCATCACTTCTGTACGGGGATGGAATTATTACTCCCGCCATCTCAGTTTTGAGCGCCGTTGAAGGATTAAATGTCGCTACTACATTTTTCGAACCTTATATAATTCCTCTTACAATATTCATTCTCATAATTTTGTTTACTGTACAGCACAAAGGAACAACAAGCGTAGGAAAAATATTCGGACCCGTTACCTTTATATGGTTTATATGCATTGCAACGCTGGGTATATTGTCAATTGTTAAAAACCCGCATGTAATGACTGCAATTAATCCCCGGTTTGCAGTTGATTTTTTTGTAGAAAACGGTTTTCATGGTTTTGTAATCCTGGGTTCCGTATTTCTTGTTGTTACTGGAGGTGAAGCGCTTTATGCAGACATGGGACACTTCGGTAGAAAGCCAATTAAAATTGCCTGGTTCAGCATGGTTCTTCCATGCTTACTTCTAAATTATTTCGGACAGGGGGCATTGCTAATAGAGAACAGGGCAGCTATTGAAAATCCATTTTATTTACTGGCTCCTCAATGGGCTCTGTATCCACTGGTAATACTTGCAACTATTGCCACCGTCATAGCTTCGCAGGCTGTGATTTCCGGTGCTTTTTCTCTTACATTTCAGGCATTACAACTGGGATATCTTCCCCGCATGAGAATATTGCATACATCTGAAGAAGAACGGGGACAGATATATATTCCACAGTTGAACTGGATTTTATTAATTGCAACGATTGGATTGGTGCTGGGTTTCAGATCCTCGAGCAATCTTGCAGCGGCATATGGCATAGCAGTAACTACGACAATGGTAATTACAACTATTCTGTTATTTGTTGCAATGCGAAAGTTATGGAAGTGGAGCAAAGTCTTTGCTGTAATAGTTACATCTTTCTTTTTATTTATTGACCTGTCTTTTTGGGGTGCGAATTTATTAAAAATACTTCAGGGTGGATGGGTGCCTCTGGCGCTTGGAGCTTTGGTTTATCTTCTTATGATAACATGGAATAAGGGAAGAAGAAATTTGCTTGAAAAGATCAGGCAGCAGACAATGTCGTTGGAAAATTTCATAACAGAAATACTGAGCATCCGCATGATTGCTATACCCGGAACGGCGATATATATGTCCAGCAATTCACAGGGCACTCCGCCTCCTTTGATCCTGAACATAAAACATAACCGGCTCCTTCATAAGCAGGTGGTAATTCTTACTATCAAATTTCACAAAGTACCTCATATAAAGATAGAAGAGAGAATACAAGTTGAACAGCCCACAGAGGGATTTTTCAGGGTAATTGCAAATTACGGATTTATGGATATTACAAATATACAGCAGATTATCGAATTGCTGGATAAGCAGGGAGTGAAGCTGAAAATGGAAAGAACAACATTCTTTCTGGGAAGAGAAACATTAATTCCAAACAAAAACAAAGGAGCAGGAATTATAATGGACAAACTTTTTATTTTAATGTCAAACAATGCCCAACGAGCTACGGACTTTTTTAATATACCGCCTAACCGGGTTTTTGAAGTAGGAACCCAGGTTGAACTTTAATAACACCTGATAAGTAAAATTTAAATGTCGCTTGCTTCAGAATTCAAACAATCACTTAAGACAATAGACTCTGAGGAAATATTGGATCTGATAATTTTCAGACCGGTATCTTTTTTGTTTGTAAAGCTCATTTATAATACAAGCATCACACCCAATCAGATTTCTATTGTTGCATTAATATTCGGAATTCTTTCAGGAGTTCTATATGGTTTTGGAACCTACAAATTTTTTCTTTTTGCATCCGCAAGCTTTATCGTATGCAATACCCTGGACTGCATGGATGGTCAGCTTGCACGTCTAAAGAAAAACGGAACTAAGATAGGAAGAATTATCGACGGATTTATAGATTACATTACATCTATATCTGTTTTCATCGGACTAGGAATTGCAATGAGTGCGATTACCGGAAATTCTTTATACAGCTGGATCATAACAATTTCGGCAGGTATTTCCAAAGCTTTACAAAATATGTTTTTTGATCATTACAGGAATATGTATTTAGAATATGTTTACCATAAAGCATCCAGCGTAGATGAAGAGATTGAAGAATATTCCGAAGAAAAAGACAGACTAAAAACAATTAAAGGAAAACATCTTGAAAAATTCCTGATTGAACTTTATCTGGCTTATTCAACATTTCAAAAAAAATCTGCAAAGAACATTGAGATAAGGGCAACCCCCGCAGAGTATAAGTCGGAGAATCAATTACTATTAAGGCTATGGAGCTGGATTGGATCAACGACACATATGGTAATGCTGATAATATTTTCCGTGATAAACATGATTGATCTTTATTTGATTATTACTATAACTTTAGGAAACTTAATTTTTCTAACATTGTTAATATGGCAAAAACAGGTGCTGAAAAAACTAACTTGCGAAAGGTAGAAAATTCTAAGAATAACATTTTGGTCGGTGGTGGATTTAAATTTACTTATTGATACATAAATAAAAAATTATGCAGGCAATTATATTAGCAGCAGGTGTTTCGAAAAGACTGAGGCCTCTTACAGATGCTACGCCAAAATGTCTTCTAAGCCTGGGGAAAAAAACTCTCTTACAAAAAACTATTGAAAACTTAATAGAAAATGGAATAAACGAATTTATTTTTGTTACAGGCTACAAAGAAAATATGATAAAGGATTTTATAAACAACTTTTTTCCGGGCATTGAAAAAATCTTTATTACAAATTCCGGCTACGAAAATAACAATAATTCCTATTCCTTATGGATGACAAGAAATTCTATCAAAGATAATATTTTACTTTTAGACAGTGATATATTATTCGATAAAGGGATAATTATGAAACTACTTAAAGCAGAATATGAGAATTGTCTTGCGGTAAATTTTAATGATAAGCCGGATGAAGAACAAATAAAAGTTGTTCTGAACAAGCAAAACCAGGTCCTTGAAATCGGAAAGAAAGTTTCCCTTGACCATTCAGCGGGTGAATCAATCGGTATCGAGAAGTTTTCAGCATATTTTATGAAAGAGCTATTCATTATATTGGATAGAAAAATAACTGTCGAGAAAAGTGTAAATGAGTTTTATGAGGCATCTTTTCAAGAATTGATACAAAAAGATTATCAGGAACAACCTTCAAACTTGGAAAGGAACAGTATATATGGAGTTGATGTTTCAGAGTTCACAAGTATGGAAATTGACACGATTCAGGATTACGAAAACGCTAAAAGAATTTTAACTTATAATGAATAACTATAGAAAACCGGGTTTTTTCGGAGGGTTTTCATTCTTCCCCCCGGTAATAAAACTACTTTTACTTTCAAATACTGCAATATTTATAATTTTTAATCTGTTATTGGCTGGCTTTTACATAGGCGGAATGCCGATGGAAATGATTATTAATAAATATTTTGCACTAGATCCCCTGTCTTCTGTTCTTTTCAAAGATCAATTAGGAGAGGTATATAAAGTAAGCTTTTATCCATGGCAGCTTTTTACATACATGTTTTTGCATGGTGGTTTTTTTCATTTGCTTATAAATATGTTTGTGTTATGGATGTTTGGGGCAGAACTTGAAAATATGTGGGGTCAAAAAAAGTTTTTAACATACTATCTTATTTGCGGAGTCGGAGCAGGGTTATGTAATTTATTAATTGCTCCGCTATTTTCCTCAATTGGACCTACGGTGGGAGCTTCGGGAGCAATTTATGGAATTCTGGTTGCATTTGGATACTTGTTTCCAAATAGAAATATTTACGTTTACGGACTAATTCCGATAAAAGCAAAATATTTAGTTTTGATATATTTTGTCATTGAATTATTCTCGATAGTCGGCGGAAGTGATTCGGGAATAGCACATGTTGCTCATATTGGAGGAGGCGTAGTAGGATTGATTTATTTATTAATAGTTTACAAAGGATCACCCATGAAATTTTTTGGAGGCACTGGTTTAAAGGACAAATTTACTTCATACACATCTTCAGCCAAAAGAACTTATTCGCCCCCGGTTTACAGCAACGGGACTAATACAAAGAAAGAAGACGTGTCCGAGGCAAAATACCAGGATATCCATCTTACCGATTATAAAAAGGAAATTGAAATGCAGGAGAAGCTCGCCCAGGAAAAGATTGATGCAATTCTTGATAAGCTAAGTGAAGGCGGATATCAGAGCCTGACAGAAGATGAAAAAAGAGTATTATTTCAGGAAAGTAAAAAGCTACGATAAATTGCCAACACTCCCGGAAACAATTTCAAGAAAATATTGCAATGATCTTACTTCATATTCAAGATATTTAACCCGTGAAGTAAGAATTGGCAATACTCCGCTTGGAGGCGAATATCCAATTCGTATTCAGTCCATGACAACTACTGATACGATGGATACCATTGCAACCGTCGAACAATCCATAAGAATTATTAATGCAGGTTCTGACTATGTCCGTATCACTGCCCCTAGTATAAATGAGGCAAGAAACCTTGAGAACATAAAAAGGGAGCTGAGAGAAAGAGGTTATGATACTCCTTTGATTGCTGACATTCATTTTACACCCAATGCTGCAGAGGTGGCTGCGAAAATTGTTGAAAAGGTCAGAGTGAACCCCGGCAATTATGCTGATAAGAAAAAATTTAATATAGTCGAATATTCCGATTCTGCATATGTGTCTGAGATTGAAAGGATCAGGCAAAAATTTACTCCTCTTGTAAGGATTTGTAAAGATTACGGAACAGCCATGCGTATAGGAACTAATCATGGTTCACTATCCGACAGAATCATGAGCCGTTTCGGAGATACGCCTCTGGGAATGGTCGAATCGGCTTTGGAGTTTGTCAGAATTTGCGAAGAGCTCGACTACTTCGAAATAGTTTTATCGATGAAAGCCAGTAATCCGAAAGTAATGGTAGAAGCATACCGTTTACTTATTAATAAGATGGAAGAGGAGGACATGAACTATCCGATCCATCTTGGAGTAACAGAAGCAGGTGACGGAGAAGACGGAAGAATTAAATCGGCAATTGGGATAGGAACTTTGCTCGAGGATGGAATCGGTGACACTATAAGAGTTTCTCTGACAGAGGAGCCCGAGCTTGAAATTCCTGTTGCGAGAAATTTAGCGGACCGGTACAAGAACAGGAGTCCTCATAAAGAAATTCCTATAATAATTGATAATCCCTTAGAGCCATTTGATTTTAAAAGAAGAATTACCAACGAAGTTAATAAAATTGGCGGACACAACCCGCCCGTCGTCATAGTAAATGCTTCCGGGAAAATCTTAAATGATCCGGCATTTTTAAAAGAACTGAATTATCATTACAGCGAGACACTTGATAAATGGAACATCGGTGAGATGGCGCCAGATTTTGTATATCTTAAAGATAATGATCTTTCATACAATCTTCCCGGAACACTGAAAAAAATATTTGATTTTGATCATTGGATAAAACTTGAGAATAAGACGGATTCATTTCCGTTGTTAAATTCAGAACAGTATTTTTCAACTAATAACAATACAGGAAAATTATTTTTCCTTTCTATATCTCTTGAGGATCTTTCATGGGACCTGATGGAAAAAATTTCAGAAGATAGTAATTTAATTATTGTTCTGGAAAGTTTTAATTATCATGCAATGAGTGAACTTAGAAGAGTTTTCATTGACCTGATTAATAACAAAATCACGGCGCCTGTAATAATAAAAAGGGCTTATGAAAATATTGATGAAGAAAAGCTAATGCTTTACGGAGCTACAGATATTGGAGGTCTACTACTTGACGGACTTGGTGACGGAGTTTGGATCGATTCTGGTACAACTTTTTTCAGGCAATTAAACCGAATTAGTTTTGGAATATTACAAGCAACAAGAACGCGCATTTCAAAAACGGAATACATTTCCTGTCCTTCATGCGGAAGAACATTATTCGATTTACAAATTACAACAGGAATGATCAGAAGGAAAACAGATCATTTGAAAGGGGTGAAGATCGCTATAATGGGTTGTATTGTTAATGGTCCCGGAGAGATGGCAGATGCAGATTATGGTTATGTGGGCAGCGGTCAGGGCAAAATAACGCTTTATAAGGGAAGAGAAGTTGTCAAAAAAAATATTAATGCGGAAGTGGCTGTTGACGAGCTTATTGATATTATTAAAGAAAACGGCGACTGGGTTGAACCTGCAACAGTTAATAAATTTGAAAGTGTAATCTCTTAGTAAAAGTATTTTAATTTATATTAAGATAATAATTTCTTAGATTACTTTTTAAAAAAACCAAGGAAAAATAATAATGAAGCAAATCTTTACAGCCATCCTTTGGATTGGTGCGTTCATATCTCAGCTCCATTCGCAAACAAGTACCGAACCTTATTCAATAGAACTGGAAAGGGTTAATATGCCCGGAACTCCCTCGATCCATTCTTTTGCTTTCGCACAATCAAATGGCAAATGGTTATTTGTTGGCGGAAGAACAAACGGACTTCATGGATTCAATCCCGGTGATGCTTTTCCAAAACAGTATTCAAACAAAAATATATTTGTTGTGGATCCTAATACCGCAGCAACCTGGTCAAAAAATATTTTTGCGGACATACCCTTTAGTTTAGCAGATCCTTTAAGATCTACCAACATGGAATATTTTCAGGATGGAAATAAGCTTTATATGATCGGCGGATATGGATATGACAGCGCATCTAATGGACTGGTTACATTTCCAAGAGTTACGGTTCTTGATATTGATGAAGTAATACAGGCAACAATTTCAGGAACATCTGTATCTCAATATGTCCGTCAGGTTACTGACAGCAGGCTGCAGGTATGCGGGGGAGAACTTCAAAAACTCGGAGATTACTTCTATCTGACAGGCGGGCATAAATTTACGGGGACATATACAAGAACTATAAACAATCAGATATATACAAATCAATTGAAAAAGTTTAAAATAAATGATGATGGTACCAGTGTCAATATAACTGATTATGAGACGTTTACAGATACAGCTTTATTTCATCGAAGAGATATGAACCTGGTTCCTTCAATCAAGTCTGACGGAACTACTCCCTACCTGACTTTGTATGGAGGAGTGTTTAAGTATAACCAGGATATTCCTTATACGAAGCCGATTTACATAGAAAAAGGAGCATATTCATATGACAATAGCTTTGAGCAAAAAATGAGTCAATACAGCTGTGCCAACCTTTCAGCATTTAATATAATTACCGGAAGTTTTCATACGACATTTTTTGGTGGAGTAAGTTTATATTATTATAATGAAAATACACATTCCCAGGTTTATGATTCATTAGTTCCCTTTATTGATGATATAACAACTCTCACTAAGAATTCGCAGGGAATCTCCGAAGAAAAAATTTCTCCAACCAAAATGCCTGCTCTGCTTGGCGCTAATGCAAAATTTATTTTGGATCAATCAGTTCCCCACTATTCAAACGGCGTGATTAAATTCAATGAATTGTCAGGGAGAACTTTTGCAGGCTATATATACGGCGGTATCAGAGCATT
This sequence comes from Ignavibacteria bacterium, assembly GCA_038240405.1. GTDB lineage: Bacteria > Bacteroidota > Ignavibacteria > Tepidaquicellales > Tepidaquicellaceae > JAGPCH01. The sequence goes on along the minus strand of JBBSDT010000007.1, from coordinate 11,595 downwards.
GCTTCCAAATACTACTCCAACTTTTCCCAGTGATTATATTTTAAAAGTTTATATTACACCAACAAAGAGCAATATAAAGCATATCGGGAATACTGTTCCGTCACAATATAAATTAAGCCAAAATTATCCTAATCCTTTCAATCCCAAAACCATAATAAATTATCAAATCCCTTCCACAGATTTTATTACAATTAAAATATTCGATGAGCTTGGAAATGAAATTATAACTTTGGTAAATGAAAAAGAAAATGCGGGCATTTATGAAGTAGATTTTGACGGCAGCAAACTACCCAGCGGAGTTTATTTCTACAAAATGGAAGGGAATGCTTTTGTTGAAACGAAGAAAATGTTATTAATTAAGTAGGGTGACTAAGATTAGAGCACTAACAATCATATGATCGTTTCTCCTCTTTACGAAGTATTCTTATAATGTCCATAGCATTGGGAATAATAGTAATTTCTGAATATAAATTTTAAAAAAAGAATCACTCCTTCCTTCCACTTTTTTCATTTAATAACGAGAGTAAAATTTCTATATTTAATTAAATAAATAATTTAACAGCGCCCTATGAGCACTAAAAAAGATTATCTGAAAGAAACTATTCAACACATAGATATAAAGAAGCACAACGTAATTAAGTTGGTTGAGGATATGCAGAACATGGCATTCTCATCCCGGGATCTTGCAACTGCAGCAAAATATTATGACATGATGCTGGAAGATAAGGGGTGTTCTGTTATGCTTTGCCTTGCGGGCTCACTATTTTCGGCCGGGCTGAAGAATGTTGTAGTGGATATGGTGAGAAACAATATGGTTGATGCAATTGTATCAACAGGTGCAATAATGGTAGACCAGGATTTTTTTGAAGGTCTGGGTTTTAAGCATTATAAAGGCTCTCCGTTTGTAGATGATAATGAGATGAGGGAACTTATGATTGACAGAATATATGATACTCTTATAGATGAAGAGGAATTAAGAGAGTGCGATATGACAATAGCAAAAATTTGTGAAACACTTGAAAGAAGGCCATACTCTTCACGCGAATTTATATGGCATATGGGAGAATATCTTTCCAAAAATGGAAAGAACAAAGATTCGGTTGTGCTGGCAGCTTATGAAAATAATGTTCCGATCTTTGTTCCTGCATTTTCAGATTGCTCCGCGGGATTTGGATTTGTTCATCATCAGTATAACAACCCTGTTTCCAATTGCTCGATTGACTCTGCCAAAGATTTTTTGGAACTTACAAAAATAAAATTAGAAGCAAATGAGACGGGCTTATTTATGGTTGGAGGCGGAGTTCCGAAAAACTTTGCACAGGATACCGTTGTAGCCGCAGAGATCCTTAATAAAGAAGTTCCGATGCACAAATATGCTATTCAGATAACAGTTGCGGATGACAGGGACGGAGCCTTATCCGGTTCGACTTTAAAAGAAGCCAGTTCCTGGGGAAAAGTTGATACGACGTATGAACAAATGGTTTATTGTGAGGCAACTATAGCCATGCCTTTGATAGCGGGATATGCTTATCACAAAGGCAACTGGAAGGGCAGAAAGAAAAGAGAATTTCAGAAAATGTTTTTAAAGGAAAGCGTTGAAGCTTAATTAATAAACCGTTATTTAACGGTAAAGGAACTCGTGATCTATCTTTCTACAAACTCATTAAGAACTTCATTAATACTCTTTGCATTCTCATAGTACGATAGTATCTTTTGCAAAACCTCATCTACTACTGAATCAGGGCATGAAGCTCCGCTGGTTAAGATAATTTTGAGCGGATTTTTAACCGGCAAAAAGTTTTCCGTTACAATTTGGCAATTGTTATGATAATCAAAATGCCGTATCAGATTTCCGGAAAGTATTTTATCAGCTGAAGATATAAAATACGTCGGAAGTTTTTCTTCGCACAGCTCCACGATATGAGAGGTGTTTGAGCTATTGTATCCTCCCACTACGATTGCAAGATCAGCATCTTTTTCAAGCAGCTCATAGGTAGCTTTTTGATTATCATGAGTCGCATAACACAAAGTATCCCTTGTATCGGCAAAATGTTCATGTATATTCCCAGCGCCATACTTTGTTATAATCGCTTCCTTGAGCATTTCTGAAATTGCCTCGGTTTCCGAAGCAAGCATAGTAGTTTGATTTACAATCCCTATTCTGCTCAGATGGAGATTTGGATTGAATCCTGAAGAATATCTTCCTTCGAATAACTTATAGAATTCGTTTTCATCTAACTTCCCGCTGATTATTTCAAGGAGAAGCTTTACTTCTTCTATGTCACGAATTATTAAAGTTGGTGCCGATTCTTTACTGTGAGAAAAAGTTGCCCTTGTTTCCTCATGCTTAAACTTACCGTGAATTATTATAGTGAATTGATCTTTTCCAAGTGAATCCGCCCTGTTCCAGACTTTTTCTACAAACGGACATGTAGTATTATATTTTAAAGAGTTAATTCCGATTTCGGAAAGTTTTTTCTTAATTTCCAAAGTGGTTCCGAATGCAGGAATGATAACTATATCGGTAGGACTTAATTCACTCCAGTCAATTATTTGTTTACCCCCAGTATCCATAATGAATTTTATGCCCCGGTTGATAAGGTCATTGTTTACTTCGGAGTTATGAATCATTTCACTCAGCAGAAAGATCCTCTTTCCCGGATTATTCTCGATTGCCTTATATGAAATTTCAATTGCATTCTCTACTCCGTAACAAAAACCAAAATGTCTTGCAATATAAAAAATGACAGGACCGAAGTTTAATTCAGTAGGGGAATAGTCTTTCTTTCGAAGGTCGCTAGATTTTCTGGAATTCTTTATCTTTGATATTACAGGACTTCTGTAAAATACCGGTATGTCGAATGTTTTCATTTGTTTAAACTTAACAATTCCAAATCTGCAAGATCTTTTTTTCTGCCAAGAGCTTTTTTATTCTTCTTCAAGTCTTCAACATTCAAAAAAGTAATACTTAAGCCATCAAAGTCTTTTCTTTCTTTATTAAGAAAACATTCCTCGAAATTCAAAGCTTCGATTGAGGTTAATATATCAATTCTTACCGGCGGATATCCCATCTGAAAAACCAGATCTGCGGAAGTAAAATCATTTACTGTTAATTCTCCGGAAGGAAAACCGAAATCCAAAATAGTTTTATATACCCGGATTGCGTTTTGTTCAGTATTCTTTATCCAGAAATCTATGTCACCGGTATTTCTGGGATGACCGTGAAACGCCATAGCAAAAGCCCCTACAACAAGATAGTCAACTTTATTTTCGTTTAGTAATTTTATAAACTCTCTGTAATCTTGGTGTAGTCTTTCCATATAATGATTGTCTTAAAAATTCCACGGCCGCAATTCTTTCTTCATGTGTCCGGGTTTTCCAGTAATCATAATCTTGAGGAACATTTCTTAAAGGTCCTTTATAAGTAATTTTCTTTATTAGCCGGAATTCCATTTATTCTAATCTTTTATTCAAATGCGGCAATGCCCGTTATATCCTCTCCAAGAATCAAAGTATGCATCTCATGAGAGCCTTCATAAGTTTTTACAGATTCAATATTGTTTTGATGGCGCATTATAGGATACTCATCAAGAATCCCGTTCGCTCCTAACATTTCCCTCGCCATACCGGCAATAATTTTTGCAATCTCGCAATTGTTTCTTTTGGCAAGCGATACCTGTTGCGGTCTCATCTTTTCGGAATCCTTTAACTTTCCCAGTTGATAACAAAGTAACTGTGCCTTTGTAATTTCAGTTAACATATACGCAAGTTTTTCCTGCGTTATCTGGAAGGAAGCAATTGGTTTACCGAATTGTATTCTTGATAAGGAATAATTAAGTGCGGTATGATAACATTCCATTGCAAGTCCTATCACTCCCCATGCAATTCCATAACGCGCCTGCGTTAGGCACATTAAGGGAGACTTTAATCCGCCACTGGAAGGCAAGAGATTTTCTTCAGGAATAAGGCAATCTTCAAAAACCAATTCTGATGTAATTGAAGCTCTTAGAGAAAGTTTTCCTTTCATCTCAGGCGCTGTAAATCCTTTTGTGCCTTTCTCAACAAGAAATCCCCTTATCTTTCCCTCAAGTTTTGCCCAGACAACTGCTACGTCCGCCGCCGTTCCGTTTGTTATCCACATTTTAGCTCCGTTCAGGATGTAGCCATCTGTAACCTTTTCTGCTTTGGTAATCATTCCCCCGGGATTACTCCCGAAATCCGGCTCGGTCAAACCAAAACAGCCGATCATTTCCCCTTTAGCAAGTTTTGGAAGATATTTCTTCTTTTGTAGTTCACTTCCAAAAGTATAAATAGGATACATTACAAGTCCTGATTGAACCGAAGCAAAGCTTCTTACACCGCTGTCACCACGTTCAAGCTCCTGCATAATTAATCCATAGGAAATATTATTTATTCCCATGCCCCCGTATTCAACTGGAAGCGTGGGTCCGAAGATACCAAGTTCAGCCATCTTAGGAATTAATTGTGTTGGAAACTGCATTTCCTGATTATATTCCTCTATTATTGGTATTACCTCTTCGTTTACAAAATCTCTTACTGTATCCCGGATTGATTTTTCTTCATCTGTCAGCATTTCATCTATATCAAAATAATCCACACCTTTATATGTGCTTACAGCTTGCATTATTTTCCTTTCTTTTAAGTTATATTTATTTTTCTTCGTACTAGATATTAATAAAAAAATCTCAGAATCTGATCTGACTAATCCTGCAGACTTTTCAACTTGGTATAATTATGGTCATTTGTTTTGAACGTAACTTTAATTCCACTCTTTAAATATTTAACTTTACTGACCTCGGCAAGCTTATAAATCATGCTAACCTTCTTATGATCATCCGGCTTTAGTTTAATAGTTCTTTCGGAATTATTTTTATTCAGCTCGTCTTTAATTCTTTCAATTAAATTATTCAGGTTCAAACCTTTTTCTGCTGAAATAAATATTGCGTCCTTATACTCAGACTTTAAATTAGAAATCTCGTCAGAATCTTCAATCATGTCAACCTTATTAAAAACATTTATAATTATTTTATTGAATGCTCCTATTTCTTCCAATGTATCCTTGACAACCTCCATTTGTTCAGTGAATTTCGGATTAGAAACATCAATGACATGCAAAAGTAAATCAGACTCGTTCACTTCCGCCAAGGTTGATTTAAACGATTCAATCAAGTTATGAGGTAGATTTTTTATAAATCCAACCGTATCCGATACAAGAACTTTTTTTGGAAATTTGGTGACTTCTGTTCCATTTTCAGAAACAAGAAGCCCTAAAGATTTTGTTGAAGTATCCAGGGTTGCGAAAAGTTTATTTTGAACGTAAACTTTTGAGTTTGTCAGAGTGTTGAGAAGGGTTGATTTTCCTACGTTTGTATAACCAACAATAGATATTCGAAAGAATTTTTTTCTTTCAAGAGATTGAGTCTTTCGTTGTTCAACTACTTTTTTGAGTTTTTCTTTTAAGACTGAAATTCTATTTCCGATTAACCTTCTGTCAGTTTCGATCTGTGTTTCCCCCGGACCTTTTGTCCCGATGCCTCCGAACTGCTTTGAAAGGTGAGTCCATTGCCGTGTAAGTCTTGGCAAAGAATATTGCAGTTGAGCCAGTTCCACCTGGAGCTTTGCCTGCGAACTTTTTGCATTGTTGGCAAAGATGTCAAGTATCAGATTAGATTTATCAATTATTTTACATTTAATTTTTTGTTCTAAATTCCGAAGCTGTGTATAAGCCAATTCGTTTTCAAATATTACAAGCTGTACATTATTGGTTTCTACAAAATCTGCTATCTCATCAACCTTGCCTTTACCGATCATAAAACGCGAATCATAATTATCATTTTCCTGATAAAAAGTTTTAACAACATTTGCGCCTGCTGTTTCGGTTAAAAATTTCAACTCCTCAAGTGAGTCTTCCGTATGGTAATTTTTCTTTGCATTAGAGGAGCTCTTATACTCTTTTCGATTTAAATAACAAACTAAAACAGCTTTTTCGCTCGGTTTACCGGTTGAAATCAAATTTATTTTTGTTTAAAATCAAATTAAAATTACTCAAACCGGAGCTGATATTAAAGTCAAAGATTTTAAACGTACCTGTTATAATGTTTGCGGATATACACACTATGCGCCAATGTAATGTAAAAAAAAGTTGTTGGTATTATCTTTACTTAAAATATCATATATTTACAAAAATAAACTAAATATGAAAATTAAATTTCAAATTCTATTTCTTATAGTTGTCATCACTACAATTCATTTTGGTTGTTCAGGCGTTAATCAGGCAATTCAAAATGCACAACGACTTCAATTCCGGTTGGGTAAGGTAGATAACTTTAACGTTGCCGGAGTAAGCTTAAAGAATATAAATTCTATCAGCAATTTTAATTTTCTGGATGCGGCTAATTTATTAGCAGCCTTCACAAGCGGAAAAATGCCTGCTGCATTTACTGTTAACCTTATTGCCAAGAATCCGGATTCCCCTGGTGGTTCAAAGCAATCTTCTACATTGTTGAAGGCTCTCGACTGGAGACTTTTGATTGATAATCAGGAAATAATTAATGGGGGAATTTCAACGCCGATTACAATTCCCGGGGTTGGACAGGAAACTATCATACCCATTCCAATTTCGGTCGACTTGTTAAAATTTTTTGGAAATGGAGGATATGAAAATCTTATAAACCTTGCATTAGCTATTGGAGGAAAATCCGGTACAAGTTCGAGGCTAACTTTAAAGATAAAACCAACAGTTGACACAATTCTGGGTCCTATTACTTATCCGGGAGAGATTGATGTTATTGACAAAGAGTTCCGGTAATTAATTAAAAAGCTGCTATTAATAAAGTATTTCCAAATCTATTTTGGAACGAAGAATTTTATTATTAATTTAATCCGATTTAATATTGTCCAAGAATTTTTTCTGTCACTGACCTTGTAGTATTCCTGCCACACGCATTCCGGAAAATAAACTAAAAGATAATAAAAGATTTGAACAATATCAGGTTTACACTTATAATAATAATTTTGTGTTTGAATTTACATGTTGCCCTGGCAACCGAATACTATTTATCAAATAAGAATGGAAATGACCTGAATAACGGAAGTTCCCCTCGCGATGCATGGCAATCACTGAACAAACTGAATTCTATGATGGAAAGTTTTAAACCGGGGGATAACATCCTATTTGAGAAGGGCAGCACATTTACGGGACAAATCAACCTTAAAATAAGCGGTAACGAGAATTTTCCAATTAGTTTCGGCTCATATGGTGAAGGCGAGAATCCTGTTATATCAGGCAGCATTCAAATTAAACAGTGGAGGTTATATAAAAATAAAATTTATGTTGCTGATGCATCAGTTCCAATCTATAATTTATTTATAAATAGCAGGCAGATGATTCTTGCAAGATATCCAAATTCTGGGTATTTAAAAATTGGATCACAATTTTCAAATCCTAATTCCGGCTTCAAAGATCCTGCGCTTAAACAGCCGGATGCTTATTGGAACGGATGCAATGTGAGAATCAGAACAGTAAACTGGGCATTTGAATATACAAAAGTTAAAGATTTTAGTTCGAGTAATATTAAATTTGATAAACCGACACTTTACCCGGCGCTTAGCGGCTGGGGATATTATCTGGATAATAAGCTTGAGGAACTTGATGTAGAAAATGAATGGTATTATGACGAAATACAAAAGAAAGTTTATTTATTTGCGCCTGAAGGAGCCGATCCAAACAATCTTATGATTGAAGGTTCTGTGTATGATTTTGGTATGTTCTCAAATAATATATTATCAAACGTCATTATCAGGGACTTAGATATACGAAACCAGGTACAATCAGGTTTATCGTTTTATGAGAAAAAATCGAACATACAGATCAACAATTGCATTTTCTCCAACCAGTTACAAGGAGGAGTTAGGTTGTTTAATGTCTCCTACAATTGCAGCATTGACAATTGCAGGTTTTATTCGATTAACGGGAAAGCAATAGACATGATGACAAGTAAGAATATTAGAATATCAAATAATATTATAAAAAATATTGGAATGATTCCGGGATATGGAATAACAGAAGATGCATTTTCGATGAGCGGTTTGGTTATTCTGCCGGGTGATTCACTTCATATATTTAACAACTATATTGATAGCATAGGACATGATGGGATAAATTGCATTGGGTCCGGAAATGTTATTGAAAAAAATGTGATAAATAACTGTTTTCTCCTGTTAATCGACGGTGGTGCAATAAAGTGTTTTTGAGTATCATCAAAGAATTCCACCTGGAAAAATAATTTTATTTTTAATGTACCGGGCAGTCTGAAAGGAGCTAATTTAGCAAACAATGAAATTATAGCATGCGGAATATATTTAGATCAACAAAGCAATAATACGAAAGTAGCAGACAATACTATAATGAGATGCGGATTTACAGCTGTGGGTATTAACGATGGATATGATTTAGACATTGAAAGAAATGTTTGTTTTGATAATTATTCCGGAATTGATTTCTATCATGCTTTACTAACTTCACAAAACAATACTGTTAAGAATAATATTATTTTCGGAACTTCAGAAAATCAATATCCGGTAATCCTCCAATCAACGATAAACTACATTATTCCAGCAAAGTTTGAAAGTAATTATTATTATAATCCTTATAACAATTTATTTCAACTAATAATGAATATGAAACTTCAAAACTTTTATTTTGAGGACTGGAAAAGTATGGGTAATAGCGGAGCTGATAAAAGTTCTTATGTAATATCCGGCAAGAAGGCATTATATCCGAGACTCTTTAAGAATATGACAGATGATTCAATTAAAATATTTCCTGAACCCGGATTAGAGTACAGAAATTTAGATCAGATAAGTGTTCACGATTCAATAACCCTTTCGCCCTGGACATCAATAATTCTTCTGTCAAATAAAGACCTGTCAAAGGTGTCTGACTTCTCAATTAGCGGTGGAACAATTGACTTTCAAAATAAGAACCAACGAGATTTATCAATTGCTAAATGGTATCAATTAAGCGGAATCAATTTGAATTCTCCAATTATTATCCGGGCTCCTGATGGATTTGCTGTAAGTATGGATTATGAAGGGAAATATTTTCAGAATCTTTCGGTAAATCCGGTTAACGGTCTAATAAACCAGACAATTTACGTTAAGTTTAATCCCCTGACAAAATCAGCATATTATGACTTCATTTCAAATTCCATCGGTGCTTTAAATGAAAAAATTAAAGTTACCGGAAGAGTTAAATAAGTCGCATTAAATATTCTACATACTACAGAACAAACTTTTCAATAATTTTAATATATATACCTCGCGGATATTCCGAAAATATTATTATTTACATTAAACTATTCATCCTGTAATGTGTCTAACTTGAAATTTTTACATGGACACATTGACAAATCAACGTAAGATACAACATCTGATCTGGAGAGCGGGCTTTGGAGAAAGTATTTCAGGTATAAATAAAATCCTCAATAAACCAATATCAAAAGTTGTTCAGGACTTATTTGATAATTCAGCCAAATACACCAATCTAAGTTTAGATAGCGACCTTAATTTCTATAGAAAACAAAACGGTTCCGAAAATTTAAAAGATCTTTCAAAGGAAGACAAAAAAGATTTAATGAAACAGTCCAGAGAAGATATAAAAGATCTCAATATCAAATGGATAGATAAGATGTCAGGAGATGTTTCACAGCTGAGGGAAAAGATGACATTATTCTGGCATGGTCATTTTGCCTGCAGGACTCCGGTCGCACTTTTTTGCCAAAATCAAAATAATACGCTAAGGAAGCATGCATTGGGTAATTTCGGTGATATGCTAATGGATATTTCCGAAGATCCTGCCATGCTGCAGTTCTTGAATAACCAGCAAAATAAGAAATCCAGTCCGAATGAAAACTTTGCAAGAGAAGTCATGGAATTGTTTACAATGGGAAGGGGGAACTATACGGAGAATGATATCAAAGAAGCGGCAAGATCTTTTACAGGCTGGGGGTTTAATAAGGACGGGGAATTTACTTTCAGAAGAGGAGTACATGATGTTGAAGATAAGACATTTTTTGGCAAAACCGGTAACTATACAGGTGAAGACATTATAAATATGATTTTAGGTAAAAAAAGAACTGCCGAATATATTACTGAAAAAGTTTATAAATATTTTGTCAATGAAAATATAAATAAAGAATTGGTAAGCGAGCTTTCTGATAAGTTCTTTAAGTCTGATTATGATATTGGCCAATTAATGAAAAATATATTTAACTCTGACTGGTTTTATAACAAGGAAAACATTGGAGCGAGAATAAAGTCCCCGATAGAGTTAATAGTAGGCCTTATCCGGAGCTTTAATATTGATTTCATGAACCCAAAGCCCCTTCTTACATTACAAAAAGCTTTGGGGCAGATGCTTTTTAATCCGCCGAATGTTGCGGGATGGGCAGGAGGAAGAAGCTGGATTGACACTTCTTCTCTTATATACCGCCTTAAACTTCCGGAAATAATATTCAGATCCTCAAATCTGGAGATCAATTATAAAGAAGATCCTCAGGAGATGGGAGAAACTTACAGGGAACTTACGAAAAAAGAATTGGCTCAATATAAACTGATGAAAACAAAAACAAATCTAAGCAGCTATTTAAAAGAATTTTCGAATTATGAGGAAAATGGTCTTATGGAAAAACTTTCTGAATACCTCCTTCAGGTAGATCTTGGGAAGGAAACGAAATCGATTGTAAATAATTATTCTGATAATACAAATAAAGAAACGGTGATTGAAAGCCTCACGTTAAAAATAATTTCTTCACCCGAATATCAACTTTGTTAAATATTTCACAAAATTTTTTCAAATAATCATGAAAAAAATAACGCGCAGAAACTTTTTTAAGTATACTGCTTTAGCTTCAACCTCATTACTTATCCCGAATTTTCTTAGCGGATTCCAGGCTAAAGAAATATATAAAAATCCTCAGCTCCGGCGACTAGTTGAAGGAGGTAAGAAACTTATAATCGTACAAATGTCGGGAGGAAATGACGGATTGAATACAGTTATTCCCTATAGAAATGACTTATATTATAGCCTGCGTCCGCAACTTTCAATTGAAGAAAACAAAGTTATTAAATTAAATGATGAACTGGGGTTAAACCCTCAAATGATAAAACTAAAAGAGATTTATGACAATGGAAATTTGAGCATAATCAACAGTGTAGGATATCCTAATCCGGACCGTTCTCATTTCAGGTCAATGGATATATGGCAAAGCGGCAGTAGTTCTGATCAATTTTTGAATACAGGGTGGCTTGGAAGATATCTTGATTCGGAGTGTGATACATGTAAAAATCCATATAGTGCAATCGAAGTTGACTCTACTCTAAGCCTTGCGATGAAGGGTAAGATTAAAAGCGGGATTGCAGTTGATGATCCCAAGAAATTCTATATAAATTCATCAGAAAGATTCTTCATGGACCTGGCTAAAAAAAACCATCACAATGATGATTCAAATGTAAGCTATCTCTATAAAACGCTTCTTGAAACGACCTCATCAGCTGATTACGTATATGAAAACT
>JBBSDT010000006.1:0-25401 GCA_038240405.1 Ignavibacteria bacterium | reverse complement strand
TTTTTTACTTTCAGAAAATAATTCATATTTAAGTCATAAAAATCTTTTTCCATTATTTTGTCATTACATTCTGACAAAATATTTTTTGTTATATCCAATAAAGTTGTATCATATATTAAATGAGCTTTTCCTGAATTATATAATTTAACAATTCCTTTCTCCTTTAGACCATTACGATTACATCTTCCGGCAGATTGATTTATTGAATCTAATGGAGCAAAATCTCTATATACAATATCTAAGTCTATATCAACTCCAGCTTCAACAACTTGAGTTGAAATAACAATCTTTCTTTGGTCCTTACTTTTAATCTTTTCAATTCTTTCCTTCCTAAATACGGGGAGTATAGAAGCGGATAGATAATATTTAGAGCATTCTACTTTAATAGAATCATAAATTGTTTGAGATTGCTTAATAGTGTTAGATATGACAAGAAATGACTTATCAGGATTATTTTCAATATCATTTTGAATTTTATCAATAAGATTCTCCTCTTCGATAATCCCATTTTTATATAAAGATAAATCCAATTCAATTCTCTGCATATTTTCAAAATATTTTTTCGTTATCGTTTTGACAGGGTCAGTTAACTCTATTATTAATTCTGAATCTTGAAATAAGAAAGGCTGGGTTGCGGTGACAAATAGGAATTTAGTTCCAAAGTATTCTGCCATCTTTTGAAATGTTTGTTCAATCATAGTATAGTATTTAGGAGAAATGTTTTGAACTTCATCTAAAATTATGATCGAGTTAACTAAGTTATGGAACTTTCTCAAAGACCTATTCTTATTAGTGAATATACTCTCTAATAGTTGCACGAATGTTGTAATAATAAATTCCTGCTCCCATCCTTCAGTTAAATATTCAGCCTCTGAATAGAGTAATTCATTTTCTTTATATTCTTCTTTATAATCGCTAAGATGGTGATGTTTACAAATTAAACTTACATCTAGCCCATCATATTCAAAGATATCTGTTAAGATTTTTTCATTTTGATCAATAATTGAAGTAAAAGGCAAACAATAAACTATTCTGAAATTCGATTCTTTAATAACGCTTTGTAGATAGATAGCAGCATTGTATGCGGAAAAAGTTTTTCCTAATCCTGTAGGTAAAGTTATAGAAAAAAATGTCTTACTAGAATGTACCTTTAAATTTTTAATTACGTTGGCATAAGCATCTTCTCTTAGAATGTCAATATCTTTCTCTTGGTTTATCTTTTCTCTTTTATACTTATCAATTAAATCAACATTAAATAAATCTTTCTTTTTTAGAAGTCTAAAATCTCGTAGCATCATATCACCTTTATCTGCTGAGAGTAAAACTGAAAACAAGAATTGTAAAATAAAAAAATATTTTAAATCCTTTTTTTCCTCTAGGCTGGAAAGTGTTTTATTTATAAGACGTCCTTTAGAATAATTATTGATTTCATTTTCATAGCTTGCCGATTCTAAAGTAAGATCAACCTTTTGTATAATCTTGTTGTATAATTTAAAGTTTATGAAACTAAACTGTTCTTCTATATTAGAAAGATTATCTGAAAGATTAAAATCAATTCCTTTATGGAGCCAAAATTCACCTTTGTCGAAATTTCTTAAATAACCATGATGTCTCTTGATAACTTCCAGCATGATTAGATTTATAATTTCATCATTATTCTTATAATTCATAAATTGACAATATGAACCTATCAAAGCATGATTTGACAGTCTTTCATTATTCTTTAATTTTTCGGTAGCCCTCTTCTTTTTATTTTCACAAAACCAATCTATATAATCTTTATTTTGTTCTGCAAAGGTTGGATTATCTCTAATTGTTGCTTCAATTATTTTATTTTGGAAAAAATCCGTGGCTTTGCCAAAGTCATGAAAATAAATAAATGTCTTTCTCATTTTATCCAGCTCATTTTTTTCTAAAAAATTATTTGAAGTATATTTGTAACTTAATATTTTTTTGGAAACTTCGTCGCAGTTTTTTAGATGAGTTTCTAAGGTTCTATCTGGATGAGAAATTAAATCAAAAGAGGATGATATTTCTGGATTCTCCATTATAATTTATTTCATAATATTTAGTAACCGATGCCTTTATTGGTTTGGCTTTTCTGTCAAACAGTATATCATCTCTTTTTGTTACGTTTCTTTCGGTATCCATTTCTATTGGATATTGGTTTATCTCTACAATTTCATTTTCACATTCGAAAGTTTCGTCAATGTCAAAATCTATGAAAAAAGATTTTGGAATAATTGAATCTATTAAAACAAATTCATTACTCTTTTTAACTTTAGTTATTTTGCATTCGTCTTTGAATTCAAAATTTGATATTAAATATGCTAATCCTAACACGGGAGTATAAAATGATTTATGATTCGTTAAATTGATTTTTAATTTACTATACAAATCAGAATCAAGATGATAAAAATAAATACGGTATCGTGGTTTATATACATATTCCACCATAGTAGGTTTTCTATTGTCATTTTGACTGAGTCTTCCAAATTTTGGTCTCAAATTAGTATTTATGCGTTGCATTATAATAGGTTTCAAAACTTGAATGCCTATTTTGCATGTTGATTCCTTGAAGTTATTAAGATATTTATTTTCATTTTTATCAAAAGATTCACCTCCAATAATTGAACTTACATATCCATAAATAGAAGTCTTAAATGGTATGGGAAAAGTTAAAGCGGATGTAGTTGCATAAATTTTTTTAAAATGAGCATAATTTCCCCAAATGTCAAAAACTAAAACTTTATCCATATTTTATTTAATCTTTATTTCTTCAGTTAACAAAATTCTGTCATCTTTTATAGTAACTATTTTGCCTATTTTATCTATTTTTTTGGAGAAAATATTATTTAATTCTTTTGTATCAAGCTTATAATCAGCCACATCAGATAACTCGTCCATTTTAATTCCTTCATTTGGCAGAATACTTAATCTTTCAATCAAATCCCCAATGAAAAAATTAGGTTCATTATAATCAATCTTTATTAGTAATCTTGGCATGTGACCTTTTTTGGATCGTGTTAATAAGTTTTTGGTTCCATTCCAAATAGCATCCATTAATGCTGCAATATCTTTTTGTTCCAAGTTGGTTTGTTTTCCTGCATTCTCATTTATTACTCCATGAAAAGCAACTAAACCATAGGTAATGTTATATTCTTCTCTAAAAGTTTTTTGAATTGAAGTCTCCCTAGTAGTAAAAGCTCCTGTTCCTTTAATAAAGTTTTCTTTTACTTTATTCAAAGTTACACCCATACCAAACTGAACGGGACCAGTTAAATTAAATGTTTTACTTAATTCAATTTGTTCCTCCGGATTCTCCTCTAAAGACTCTTCACTTGATTTTTGCTTTGGGTTTTTTTTTGCCTTTTGTGGAAGAGAAACCCCTCCGAATAATCTAACATCAATAAACTTATCTTTAAATTCATCTAAATCCTTATAAGAATTTGCTCTCTGAGTACCAGTTACAGATTTGCCATTTTCATCTCTGACGAAAATATCTCCCTTACTTCCGGATTCACCATTATAACCATTTTCAAAAAAATAATCTCTTATTGTTCTTTTTAATCTAACATCAGTTACTAAACACCTTCCTGTTTCTTCATCAATTCTTGGTCTATTAGCATCCATAGGATCACCATTAGGATTGCAATATTTAACGTCATAGAGAAAAATTATTTCACTTCTTTTGTTTTCCATTTTCTAATTAAGTTAAAATTATTAAAAAAATTTATTGACTTTCTTCTTCTTTAAGTTTCTTGAAAAACTCTTTATCAAATTCATTTCCCATTATCATACCTAAAGTAAAAATATATGAAATTTCTGTCTTACTTAAATCTTTTTTATCCACCAAAGCCATTGCAACTTTACCTTCAAGACCATGAGTGTAATGAGAGATATCATATTCACGAATTTTATTGATTAGTTTTGGCATCAGCTTTTGTATTTCAATTTCATTTATATTCAGGTTGTTAAGATTTTTAAGAAAAGGTTCACTTTTTAATTTACTTCTTTGCTTCGCAAGCAACTTACTTGATAGTACACCAAGCATAAAAATACCTTTTTTATATTCAGAATTGAAAAAATTAGGATGCTGATCTATAAATCCATCAACATCTAAAGAAACTGTATTAACATTTTGAGCTTCCATAGGGTTTTTATTTTTAAATAAGCTTAATTGAAACAAAAATTGATATAAAGCAAAGGACTCTTTGACGGTTTGTGAGAAAGCATATTTGTTTGCATTTCTATTTTTAAAATCCGATACAATTTGCTTTAAAAATGATTTTAAAATTTCTTCTTCGTTTAATTGATTTCCGTAGAAAACTGATTCGAGAATTTTGAAAAATGTTGGATGAAAAATAGTTTTTTTGTTTACAACTGTTGAATAATATTTTTTGAAGGAGTTAAATGTGATATAAAAATTAATTGTCTTTTGAGTATTCTTATTTTTATCAACGACAATTTTTAAAACGTTATCATATTTCATTTCTACCTTTTTTTTTATTTTGAAGATAAACCTTAACCTGGAAGGCAGCACATCAGTTAAATGGAGCTTAATTAAGAATTGGGCATTATTTATTTGATAAAAGAAAATATCATAGTAAATATTATTTTTACTTAGTTTTTCATCTTCTATGATTTCATTCAGTAAAACTTCATTTTCAATGAGCGTTTTACTTTTATCGTTCATATCAATACTAACTTTATTAATAAAAACATCTAATGTTTCTTTTATTAATTTTTGATCCACATTTACAAAATGAGGAAGTAAGAAGTAATTTACTCCTGACATGTAATATTGCCTTCCACTAAACTTTTCTAAAATAATTCTTTTTGCTCCTTCTAATATTTTTACCGCATCGGGAGAAACTGGAAACATTTTATAGGAATTTAGTGGATTAAAACCATTTCTGGAAAAAGTAATATCATCTATTGTGAACCCTAAAGTATCTACTCTTCCCCATACTTCATTAGACTTTCTGTAGGTTATAGAACACACTTTTTCTTTAGATGAGGATTTTTTAAAATACTTGTTATAAGCATCTTCATAAAATAACTTTTTATATTCAACATAGTCTCCAAAATATTTTTCATTAATCTTCATAGTAAAAAGGTATTTATCGTCTAAATTATAATCCAATTTAAGTAACTTGTCGGTAATTTTATCTATTTCTGATTCTTGAACAAAATTCAGCTTATTGTTTTCTATAGATTTTTTAATCTTTTTAAGGAGTTTTGAAATGTTTTCTTGTTTAATAATCTTGTCAATTGAAGGCTGGAGTAGTAAAGTTGGAACTAAGTTAGTTCCATTTGCACCTTGTACCTTCCGATATAAATATTTATCAATATATGCGCTTCTAAAATTTTCAACCTCAATTTCTTTGCTTAATCTTCCATCTTTAATATTAGCAACTATTACCTTTGCCTTATCTTCTCTTCCTGCAAACGGATTTGCCCACGGTTCAAAATATTCCGGATATTTTTCTTTTAAAACTTTTCCTATTGTATATAAAGATTTTATCATTGTGAGGAATAAAATTCTAAAATTGAAAATATTATGAGTCGGAATTATTATCCAATAATATTAATAGATCCTTAACGGGGGATTAATGATTAGCTAATCACATTAAATTTCTTCCGGCGTATTTTATGTATTTATTATCAAAAAATCTACTTCTTTATTTCCACTCTAAGTATAACGCATTGCCTCATAATTAACCTAACCTAAGAGAGAGGGAAAAAACAGGTCGTTGCCTCATAATTAATCTAACCGTATTTTTTATATAAAAACGGTAGGAATTATGAGAAAAAAGTGAAATTAGAATATCTGAAAGAAATCCATCAAAGATATATTGAGTTGAGTAAGGAGCAGAAAAGAATAATACTTGGTGAGTTCTGCAAAGTATGTGAATATAATAGAAAAATATGCAATAAGTCTGTTGAAAACCTGCCCCTACAAGAAAATTAATCCGGAGAAAAAAGAGCTGGTCCAAAAAAGAAATATCATACAGAAGGAATAATAAATTTTCATTTAAAACCCTTCGAATAAAAACAAATTTAATATGTTCAAGGAGATTAAAAGCAGCAATACCTATCTGGCTTCCATTATATAAAAAATCGATATCCTATCTGAAGAAAGAAGAAACACTTATAAGGCAGATATCACCAGCACGATAGATAGGATACTGATCAAATTCAAAGGTAAATATACCAAACGGGGCTTATGTACAACTCGTCCAGGTTCAATAATTCGTCAATTAATTCCAATAAAAACCAACCAAAGGAATGAGAAGCGAATTGGATATATTGAAATGGATTTAGTAGCTCATTGTGGAGACAGCATATCCGGAGATTATATAAAATGGGAAATTTATTTATTCTATCTTTTTACGTTGGAAAATTCCTTATATCCATTGCCAATGATCCTGATATAATTTTTGAATATTTCATAGCTTTTAAAAATCAGTGTTCTCTAAAATCGCCTACCTAAATATGGACGAAGCACATTTTCTAAATCCGGATTAAGTTCAATTGCTTTTAGAAAATCTTCATCTTTTTTTTCGGAGTCACCCTTTTGTAAATAAACTTTTCCCCGATTTCTAAAATAGTCTGCATTTGTAGAGTCGTAAGAAATAGCCATATTAAAATTATCTAATGCTTTATCCAGATCTTTAAGGATATCCAAATATATTGTTCCTCTATCAAAATAGGGTTTTCCCATTTTTTCTTCACGAATAGTGCTATTATTAATTAATTCTATTGCACTGCCGTCATCCAAAATTGCACTATCATATTTTCCATTCGTATAAAAAATATATCCTCTATTAGAAAAAGTTTTCCAGTCTTTAGAACCTAATTTTATTGCCTCATGTCTTAATTCTTTTTTATTATTTCATTTTGTTTGATTATTCAACTTTTCTAAGAACATTCAGCTATTTGTATTATTCTTTAAAATTGGTTAGCAAACTTTTTAATTATTTCAAATTTATTGACATCTCCTCTGTAAATTGTCTTGTCGTAAAATCCGTAATGCTTCTCTAGCATTGTAATTGAACTATGTCTCAGCTGACTTTGTAGGTATTCCTTGGAAACTCCGGCATTAAGAAGCCACGTTGTATAAGTAGCCCTCAATGCTTTAAAGGAAAACTTTTCATTGAGTCCTGCCTTTCGCTTGAATGCAATAAATTTATGACTCACAAAATCTTTAGTAAAGTTCTTATGATATTCCGGGTTTTCAAATAAATAAATTTGATGAGAATATTTTTTGATAATAGGAAGAAGTTCATCGGCTAATTCAATCTGAGCAGAATGTCTATTCTTTGTTAAATGTTCTTCATTCGAACGAACAAGAATAAATTTTGATTCTATATTTATATCAGAGATTTTAAGATAAAGAATTTCAGATAAAGGCATTCCAGCTCTTACAGCAAAAACTGCAAAATCTTTCCAGAAATCGTTATTGATTACCCCAAGTAATTTAGCAAAATCTTCAACGGATAAATAATGGATAGTGGGTTTTGGAACATCAATCTCAAGACAATCTTCGAAGGGATTTCGATGAATATATCTTTGTTTCAATGCATATTTGAAAGCCGGCCGAAGAGTTGCAATATGTCTTCTTGCAGTAGCTGCAGAAGTTTTTTCAATCTTATGGACTATAAAACGATTTATATCACGAACGTTATAACTATCAAGATTTCTATTTCCAAAAAATTTATGAAGCTCGTTAAAACAGCAAGCAATATTCATTAACTGGCCTTTAGACTTATTCAAAGCTTTTGAGACTCGAATAAATTCATCCTTAAAATCTGAACATAGAATAGGGGAGATATTATATTTATCGAAACCCAAATTTTCATATTCTTGCAAATATTTTTGAGCCAGTTTCTTAGATTTAGTGCCTGTCGATTTGGAATAGTTATGTTTTTTATCTCTAATGTAATAATATCCGGACTTTGAAGGTCTAATTAAGGAGATTAAAAAAATGTTATACATACTCACATACCTAAATGTTGATGACGTTAGGTTTTCAGCCATTTGTAATGGTTTAGATGAAGCAATAAAGGATATTCAAACCGAAGTAAGAGATTTGGATATAGATGAAAAAGACAAAAAAATCCGTTGCGAAGCCGCCGAAAAAGGAAATAAGAGCATATGAAGATTTTGATTAAGGATTTACATTCTGTATTGACTGGGAAACATACGGTATTTATTTAGGAAGCCACACAATACAGCATTAACCAATGCAATAACTAAAGCCTTTTTACAAATTATAAGCAATATAGACATTGCAATTATTTAAGAATATTTTAATGATATTCCATGGACAGACGTATTTCAATTCTTTGCTTTAATAAATCGAATCTTATTCATTAATTAAACCATTAGATCTAACTCCTCTCGAATTTGTCAATTATGAATATCCAACAGTAATAAGAGTAATAAGAAAGCATGGAAATAAATTAATTTTTTAGTATAATGCAAAACCTTCTTTCATTAAAAAGTAGAAAAATCTTTATAAACAAAATAGATTTAACTCTTAACGTTGATTCAATAGAATTTCCAGATCAAAAACTACTTCTAAAAAATAGTTGTTATAACAAACTTTACAACGACATAGATTTTAACAATATTAATTTTGATGATAAACTTTTTAATGATTGTGTTAATACAATTGGCGGAACAATACTTGTTAAATCCTATTGCTCTTTCTATTAAACCATAACAAGTAACAAATTTCCTGATTATACAGGAGAACGTACTTTATTACAATCAGTTTTCTAGGACTTACGCGAGTAAGGTTTTTCTGAGCTAGAGGGGTTAAATTGGAACAGATTAATAAAATGTTTTAATAGCCCAATGTTAATCTCTACAAAGGAGTCATACGAGGTAACCATTAAATATGAAATTCCATTTGCTCAGCAAGAATAAAAGTATTCTCAGTTGAACAAATATATGAAAAGTTAGATGACAGCTTTAAATTATTTGCCGAAGGGAAACGAACGGCATTACCAAGACAGCAACCACTGAGAGCAATTATAGTTTTGAGTTATGATTTGCTTCTGGAGATTTGGACTGTCTCTACACGGAGGAAATATGAAATCACGCAGATTTTACTTAAAAAAGAATCACCATAAAGCAGTAAACGCAGAAAAGTTCTAGTGTAGAATTTTGTAGAATTATTAAAAGTAATAATCTAAGACTTTAATTAACCAATGAATTTTTCTAATTTATTTAAATTGTAAATTTTTAATGCAAATTTATTTTATAAAATAAATAATATTGAAGAAAAACCTTACCGAAATTGTTTCGGAAAATTTGCTTATAGTATTTTTTTTATTAATGATTTTACCGTTTTTAATTTTATTCTTCTTTAATCATCCTTCAGCCGATGACTGGGGCTTATCACAAAATCCAAAGATTCAAGGATTCTTTCAAACTCAGATACATTACTATACTGGCTGGACTGGTAAATACTTTTCAAACTTAGTTTTAAGTTTTAACCCATTGTATTTTAATTCACTTTACGGATATAAAATATTGACATTACTCCTTATGATTTTATTTATTTATATATTATTTACATTTATATCCAAGGTTACTGTGAATAATTTGAAGACAAAAGAAAAATTCTTAATCACACTTGCAATATTATTTATATATTTATATTCTATGCCTTCGATTGCACAAAGCTTTTATTGGCTTACTGCATCGGTTGTATATCAATTTGGAATTATGTTAATTATGATATTCTTAATTTTATATATGAGAATAAATAAAGAGAAAGATTCTACATATAAATTATTTTTAACAATAATATCTATTCTCATTCTTATTGCCATCGCAGGTTGTAGTGAGATGTCAATGGTTACGGGAATATTAATGATTTCTTTACTAAATATTTTTGATTTTTTAAGAAATAAAAAAATAAAAGCAATGCTTATATTATTTACATTAATATCTGCAATTGCTTCATATATATTAATTTCTGCGCCAGGGAATAGGGTTAGAGGTTCATTGTATCCAAATTCCCATCAGCTGATTCTCTCACTGAAAATTACATCAACTACTATTACAGAATATTTATTTTACTGGATTTTATATTCCCCGCTGTTATTTGTAACATTGTTGATTATTCCCATTCTTTATAAAATAGTAATAAGTTTCAGAAACACTCCTTTAAGTTTTTCAATAAATCCTTTATATACTTTTTTAATATATATTATATTTCTTTTTATTTTATTCTTTGCTCCGGTATGGAGCCTCGGATTGACGCCTTTTAACAGAACCGTAAATATAATTTATTTTGTGTTTCTGATTGGGTGGTTTTATAATATAATTGTTTTATTATTTTACTTTTCTAAAAAATTTAATTTTAATACAGGAAAGATTCCAGGGTATGTTTATACAATTGCACTAATAATAGTTGTGATATTTTTATTTAAGAAGAATAATGTAAGAATGGCATATGCTGATTTATTAAGAGGCGGAGCTATAGCATATAATAAGGAATTGAATGAGAGATATGATTATATTTTTAAAAATCCAAATGACAGTCTCGTAGTTCCATCGTTAAAAAATCTACCGAGAACAATTTATTTTATCGATATAACGGATGATCCTACAACTGAATTTAATATAATGTATGCACACTATTTTAATAAACGATACATTACTGTTGCCAAAACCGATACTTTAATAAAAGAATAAAAATTTTGGTTAATGAAAACACATTTTAAGAAATTCTTTAACTATTTTTTCGGATATATTATTTTACTTTTTCTATTTTTTTCAATTCTCCCTTTTCTGATTCTTTCAATATATGTAAATCCTTGCTGGGATGATTTTGATTATTCTGAAACGGCTTTTCAAAACGGTTTCTTTAAAGCTCAATATATATGGTATATAACATGGTCAGGAAGATATTTCTCCACTGCCGTATTGAGCAGTGTCAATCCCCTCATTTTTAGGTCAATACTTGGTTATAAAATATTAACATTGATTTTTATTCTTTTATTTATATTCTCAATATATTTTTTAATTTCTGAGATTTCGAAAAATTATATTTCAAAAAAGCATAAGTTAATTTGTGCTTTGGCTTTTTGTTACTTTTTCGTTCTAGGAATGCCTAATGTTGGTCTCGGATTGTTCTGGCTGCCTTCTTCGGTGATATACCAGTTTGCAAATATTTTGATTGCAATATTAATTATTTTATTGATAAAATTTTTAAATAATAAAGAAAGAACAAGTTATAAATTAATTATTTCAATTTGTTTTTTCATATTTGCTATAGAAGGTTCAAATGAAGTATCGATGTTGACAACTACAGTATTTTTTGTTTCAGTATTTATAGTAATTACTATTAATCAGAAAAAAATTAATAAACATTTACTTCTTTTTGCAGTTGTTTCAATTATATCTTTCTGCCTCATGTATTTTGCTCCTGGAAATGAATATCGGCTTTCAACGAATCCGGAAAGCCATCAATTGTTTTTCTCAATTAAAAATTCTTTTATAGATTTATTTCAATTTATTTTAGGCAGAATTTATAATTTACAACTGCTTATCTTTACGTTGTTATTCATTTCTTTTTATTCAAAAAATATTGTAGGTAAAAAGTCTGTGGATATTACTTTGGTTCTTAATCCTATTTATTCTATCATTTTATTTTTATCAATATTATTCTCCGGAATGTTCGTTTCTTACTGGAGTCTTGGGATTTCAACTCCTTCTCGAACTTTGAATGTAATTTATTTTTTATTTCTTCTTGGTTGGTTCATCAATATTATTTTAATTTTGAATTATCTTTATATTAAAAAGAAATTTGAATTTAAATATTTGCCTAAGTATGCTTTTATAATTTTATGTTTCGCAGTATTCATTTCATTCGTTAAAGAACCTAACAGTATCAAATTGGCATTTAAAGATATAATCAGCGGCGATGCATCTAAGTTTGATTCACAATTAAAAGATAGATATAGAAATATTTATTCAAATAATTCCGATACGTGTAAAATAGATAGTATAAAAAATATTCCAAAAACATTTTTTTATTATGATATTGGTCCGGATCCCAATGGTAAATATAACAGATTACAGTCTCAATTCTTTAACCAAAAATTTATTATCCGGAGTAAATAATATTTTTCAGAAAATTAATTCTTTGAATATTGTTGAGTTATGAAAAATATTATTCTTATACTTGAAATTAAAATATAATCTTAGTATCGAAATTTCAATATGATACTCCGATTAATAAATATTTTGCATTAGTATACGAAAACATTTTCCATTTTTACTGGTATGTAATCTAAAGACAAATAGTGAAAAAAATATATTTGAGGTTGTGGTAATAAGCAACATTTGGATCAAACTAGAGATTATCAAGGTAAATATTACTTAAATAATGTTATGCAAAAATTAATTAACAATTGGTTTCGAAATCATGCTTTCTTTTGTAAAGTGGTTATGGTTAATTTTGCTTCCGAGGTAGAAAGTAAAACTAATGGAAGGTAGAAGTAAAAGTAGTGTATATAGAATGATGACAGAAAATAACAATAGCACTTGTTCTGCCTTAACAAAATGTAATTTACGAAACTTTTCTTATTATTTCAAATTTAGTGACATCTCCCTGTAAATAGTCTTATCATAAAATCCATAATGTTTCTCAAGCATCATAATTGAACTGTGTCTTAGCTGACTTTGTAAGTAATTCTTGAGAGGCGAATTATGACCTGTTCTTCATATCAGTGTATTTGTTTTACCATTAATCCTTTGGCAGGTAAAGCTTTTGAGATAAATATTTTACCAGGAGATTCGTCTCTCTTAGGATTAGAAAATTTTTTACGTATAGTTTACCTTTTCAAAAACAATTAATAAACAAGCCGTTTTAAGATAATTGTAGAATCATAGAAAATAGGACCTACGCTTGTTTCAAATCGTGCCAAATTTTAAGAATATCTTCATTATCTAAATACTTAACTTTGGCCACAAATCAATCAACATCCTTTGGTTCTACTTCCATTGCAAGAATTTTAGTGACCGTATCGTTACTAAAATTCTCTGATTTTGGAATTATTACGTAAATAGAATCAGATTTTACCAGACTCTTCTTTATTTTTCTTTGTTTTGATTCCTTAATTTCTCCTCTATCCTGGAGTAGAGTTTCTCTCGGATCAAATAAACTTAAAGTAATCTCATTTATAGAAACAGCTTTTTCGATGTTATTTTCAAAACGAAAATCTAATTTTAAAATATTACTTTCTAGTCTCGAAATGAGTACATCAGTAATTTTTACTTTTACAGCATCTATTTTAGTTGGGTTATTATTAATTATTTCTACCCTTTGAGTATCTCTTAAGCTCTCTGAATGCCAAAATACTTCCTTAATCTTTTTACCATTTACAATAAGAAGTGTTAGTGGAACTAAAAAAGAAATTATGGCAATAATTTTTGTTAATGTTTTCTTATACCAAGGAAGGCTTTGCACCGATGAAATTGGCTTATTCAAATTGATAATTAATTCCTTTTACTTTTACAGCACTGGGTTAAGCGTCCTTAGTACATCTGAACCCTGAAATCATCCATCTTTCATGAGTTTTGAAAAAATTTCTATATGTATTTTTTGTAGAAAGTTTTGAAGTCGCAAACGATCCTCCACGAAGAACTTTTTGATTGTTAAACCATTTGTCGTTATATTCGGTAAACCCGGATTTGAATCCAGGATAGGGCATAAATTCCGACGTAGTCCATTCCCACATATCTCCAATCATTTGAGAACATCCGTAATAACTGTCTCCTGAAGGATATGTTCCTACCTTTGTGGTTCCCCAGATTTTTGATTCGAACAGGTTTGAATTGGTTTCATCAGGAAGACTATCTCCCCAAGGAAAAAGTCTGTTCAAATTTTTGTCCCCGTCAAATGACGCTGCTTTTTCCCATTCTGATTCCGAAGGCAGACGTTTTCCGGCCCATTTTGAGTAAGCATCTGCTTCAAAAAAACTGACATTTGTTACAGGCTCATCTTCTATCTCACTAATTTTCTTTTCTCCCCGGAAATCTATTTTTACCCATTGATTATTATCGGTCTTCTGCCAATATAAAGGCGCTGCCCAGTTATTTTGTTTAACTGCTTCCCAGGCTTCCGAAAGCCAGAAACGAAAATTCTTATATCCGCTGTCGTTTATAAACTCTAAATAATCTCCGTTTGTCACAGGAAACCTGTCGATATAAAAATCATTTAAATAAACTTTATGAACCGGCATTTCTATATCATATGCGAAAATATCTCTGAACTTATTCTTATCAAAACCCATTTCAAAAATCCCGCCATCTATTTTAATCATACCTCTTTTCAATGTTTGATTTAAAATTGGAGGGGATTTTATTTCTACCGGCTTGTATTTATCGGCAAGCAAATGCTGCAGGTCGTATATCATCAGCTCCTGATGCTGATATTCGTGATTAAATCCAAGTATAAAAAGCTGGACCACTTCATCACTCAGTTTTTTGTTTTCCGATTGAATAAATTTGTGAACTTCTTTATTTACCCAGTCCCAATATTTGACAGTTTCCTTTACCGTGGGCCTGGATATGGTTCCGCGTTTTGACTTAGTAAAAAGATCTCCGAACGAAAGGTAATAAGAATTAAAATAAAAATCATAATTCTCCTCGAAAGGTGTATAATCTTTATAATATTTCCGAAGCAGCTGATCATAAAACCAGGAAAGATGTCCAAGATGCCAGCGGGGAGGGCTCATAAAAGATTCGGTTTGAACTACATAATCCTCGATCTCAAGAGGCTGAACTATTTCCATTGTCTGATTCCGGACTTTAATAAATTCTTCCAGCAGGTTTTTGGAATTGTCAAACTTCTTATTAACTTTTAACTCACTTATAATATTTATATTATCCATAAATTTTTTCCCGTATTAAGTTATTGTTGTCTTAACTTCATAAATTATAACAAAAAAAGAAACGAAGAAATTAAATGTCTCCAATAATATTTAAA
Organism: Ignavibacteria bacterium; assembly: GCA_038240405.1. GTDB lineage: Bacteria > Bacteroidota > Ignavibacteria > Tepidaquicellales > Tepidaquicellaceae > JAGPCH01. The sequence goes on along the minus strand of JBBSDT010000006.1, from coordinate 10,385 downwards.
CAGGTTAGCAAGTATTACGAAGGCAAAAAGATTTTAGATGCAGTTAGTTTTGAGATTGATGAAAATAAAATAACTGCAATAATTGGAAGAAGCGGAAGCGGAAAGTCCACAACTCTTAAAGCAATGAACGGCCTGGTAAGACCTTCTGATGGAAATATTTCTATTTTTGGCAATGAAATTAATTATGAAAGCATCAATCAGCTGCGTCTGAATATCGGATATTCCGTTCAGGGTACGGCTTTATTTCCTCATTTAGATGTTTTTGAAAACATTAGCTTGCTTGCCCGCTTAAATAACTGGGATCAGAAAAGAATTCAGGAAAGATCCGATATGTTGATAAACCTTGTTAATATTCCATCCGAATTCAAGAACAAATATCCGTATGAACTCTCAGGAGGGGAGCAGCAAAGAGTTGGAATCTGCAGAGCTATGATGCTTAATCCAAAAATATTTCTTCTGGATGAAGCTTTCGGGGCGTTGGATGAAACAACAAAAAATGAAATTCATAAAGAACTATTAAAGATTCAGAAAACTGAGCCAAGGACAATAGTTTTAGTCACTCATGATCTTCATGAAGCATTCAAACTTGCAGATAAAATTATAGTATTGGAAAAAGGGGTTGTTCAGCAGATTGGAAACAAAGAGGAAATATTGACGAGTACAAACGATTTTGTAAAATATTTTGTAAAGTCCCAGGCTGAATGAAAAGAATATTTTCTGTAATTTTTTTATTAATATGCACCACGGTCTATTCACAAACAATCCGTGTCGGAGCTAAACACTTTAATGAAGGATATATCTTAAGCGAGATAATTTCACAGCTTCTTGAAAGCAAAGGCTTTAGTGTTGAAAGAAAATTTAATCTTGGAGGTACATTAGTCTGCTACGAAGCTCTTATTAACAAGGAAATTGAAATTTATCCTGAGTATACAGGAACAATTTCTGAGGCCATTCTAAAACTTAATGGGAAAATTTCAAACGATGAATTGAAAGTAAAGTTGAAGGAGTTGAATTTGGAAATTTCAAATGAATATGGCTTTGACAACACATATGCTTTTGCTGTCAAATCTGATTTAGCTAAGAAATTCAATTTAAATACAATTTCCGATCTGAAAAATCATCCGGATCTTAAATTCGGACTGAGTTATGAATTTCTTAATAGGCAGGATGGCTGGCAGAATCTTTCGGAAGTATATCAGCTTCCTCAGAAACCTGTAGGACTTGAACATGGACTTGCTTACAATGCACTTAATGAAGGGCAGATTGAACTGACAGATGTTTATTCCACAGACGGAGAAATCCCAAAATACAATCTTACAATTCTTAAAGATGATAAAAATTTTTTCCCGAAGTATTCTGCTGTCTCATTTTATAAATCAAATCTTGACGAAAAAATAAAGAATATCATTGCAGATATTTCCGGAAAAATTACTGAAGCTGAAATGCAGAAGATGAATGAAGAGGTACTCTATGAAAATAAAAATTTCTCCGAGGTGGCAGGTAATTTTTTGAGAAATAAGAATTTGATATCAAATAATTCAGGTATCATTGAAAAAGAATCTATCTATGCGCAGATTCTTCCAAAGGTGCTTCAGCATCTAAAGATTACACTTATTGCTCTGGTTCTGGCTGTCATTATTGCGATTCCAATTGGAATATTTGTTTACTTCCATTCTTCAATTTCAAAGCCTGTCCTGTATGTTGCAGGCCTGTTACAGACAATCCCATCGATTGCTCTGCTTGCTTTTATGATTCCGCTATTTGGGATTGGAGTTGTACCTGCAGTTATAGCTTTATTTCTGTATAGTCTTTTGCCTATTCTGAGGAATACTACCATTGCTTTATTTACAGTTGATCCGCTTTTAAAAGAAGTTGCAACCGGAATCGGTTTGACCAGATTTCAAAAACTCAGATATATAGAATTACCCTTAGGATTTCCAACGATACTGGCAGGCATCAGGACAGCTGCGGTAATAAATATAGGCACAGCGACACTTGCAGCATTTATAGGGGCGGGAGGATTAGGAGAATTTATTGTTACAGGGCTTGCATTGAACAATACTAATTTGATTCTGATGGGAGCCATACCCGCTGCTATCCTTGCTATTTTAACCGAAATATTTTTTGAAATAATAGAAAGAATTTTTGTCCCAAAACATCTTAACAATGCAAGACTGAATAATTATTTGTAACTTACCGTTTTGTATTATTCCTCTGTTCTGCGGCTCTCAGGTCATTGATTATATCCTCCGGCAGGGGATAACCGTTTACCGATTTCAAAAATGCGATATGCAAATGAGTTTTTCCGTCCGCTAATATGGCTTTTCTTCCGGTTCTTCCAACTTCACCGATTTTATCACCTGCATTCACTATATCTCCGGGGATAACATTAACTTTGGATAAATGGGAATAATAAAAAATGCCGTTGTTAGTCACATCAAATATTTTTACAAATTTTCCTCCGCGAAGCAACGATCCGGTTTTCCAGTTTGTGTCAATTGCTATTACCATACCGCTGGACATGCTTAATACATCCACAGGCTCAGATGTCGAATCATCCAGCAAATCTTTATTCTTATCTAGTATCATTATATCGTGCGCAGGATGTCCTTTTGAATTACTTCCCTGAAAATAATCATATCCATCTAACCTGTAATCATTACCATCATCCCGGTAATAAATTGAAGTATAATGCTTGAGGGGAAAAACCCAATCAATTCTTTTTAATAATTCTCCTTTTTTGTGCCGGAAGAAATTTCTTATTAATGGTTCATAAACTTTTAAAGATTCGATTGCATCATTTATATCAATTGTTTGATTTACAATCTTGTTATCAATTGAATTCCATTTGTCATAGATGTTTTGATTTAAATCCTGAGAATAGCTTTTTGCGAGGGGAAATAATGAAATTAATATTGTAATAAAGAACATTTTGTTTTTCACAAGTCAACTATTTTGTTACAGGCATATTATCTAACGTCCATGCCAGTATCCCGCCTTTAAGAATATGGACCTGTGTAAATCCCTTATCTTTCATCATTAAATTTGTCTTCCCGCTCCTGTTGTCAGTTCTGCAATATATAAGGTAATCTTTATTCTTATCAAGCTTTCCCACAAATCCGTTGAAAGTAGCAGTATCATAAAAGTTTATATTAATTGAATTTTTAAGATGGCCATTGTTATATTCTTCAGGTGTTCTGACGTCAAGAATAACTGCATTTTCGTCTTTTGTCATTTCAAAAAATTCCTGTGCATTTAAATAATCTCCGGCATGAGTAATGTCTATCCTGTTCAGAACATTAAACCTGCTATAAGCCAAAAGGCATATCAGACATATTCCTAAGAATAAACAAAATGGAAGAATTTTATTTTTTACTTTCGGCTGCATTTTTTGTTTCAAGGATTTTCTTTTTATTGGCCATAACGTTTAAGGCGCTACCTGATTTAAACCATTCTGTTTGCTGTCCATTCATTGTGTGATTTAGCCATACTATTTCTTCTGTTCCGTCATTATGCTTAAGAGTCATCTTGACTTGTTCGCCCGGGGCTATATCTTTTACTTCTAAATCAATTTTATCATCTTCACAAATCTTATCATAGTCATTTGGTTCTGCAAAGGTCAATGGCAGCATCCCCTGTTTCTTAAGATTAGTTTCATGTATTCTTGCAAATGACTTTACAATAATAGCTCTTCCACCGAGATACCTGGGCTCCATTGCCGCATGCTCTCTTGAAGATCCTTCTCCGTAATTTTCTTCGCCTATGACAACCCACCCCACGTTTTTTGATTTATAATATCTTGCAGCTTTTGGAACTTCTTCATAGTTACCTGTAAGATTGTTTTTAACAGAGTTCATCTTATCATTGTGAAAGTTTACAGCCCCTATGAACATATTATTGGAAATATTATCCAGATGCCCGCGATATTTAAGCCATGGACCTGCCATGGAAATATGATCTGTGGTGCATTTTCCCTTTGCTTTAAGCAATACAGTCAGATCCTTAAAATCTTTTTCAAGATCGGGTGCACAGAATGGTTCAAGTTTTTCTAATCTCTGGCTCTCGGGGTTAATTATAACTTCCACATTTGAGCCATTTTTTGCCGGTTCAATATAACCCTTTTCCCCTCTGAGAAATCCATGTTCAGGAAGTTCATTTCCTGTGGGTATATCTAATTTTATTTCTTCTCCATTCTCATTCGTAAGATTATCTGTTAGCGGGTTAAAAGTGAGCGAGCCTGCTAGTGAAAATGCAGTAACTATTTCCGGAGATGCTACAAAGGAATGAGTAGCAGAATTACCGTCATTACGTCTGGAAAAATTTCTGTTATATGAAGAAATAATAGAGTTTTTTTCTCCATCTTTTACATCATGCCTTTTCCATTGTCCGATGCATGGACCGCAGGCATTTGCCAGTACAAGTCCGCCAACCTTTTCAAATGTTTCAAGCTGTCCGTCTCTCTCAATAGTTGAATGAATCTGATCCGAGCCGGGAGTGATTGTAAATTCAGATTTTACTTTCAGACCTCTTGCAATTGCCTGGCTTGCAACAGAGGCAGCTCTTTCCATATCTTCATAAGAAGAGTTTGTGCAGCTTCCTATCAATCCAACTTTCAATTCGGCGGGGTAATTGTGCTCAATTACAGCGTCTTTAAATTTTGAAATAGGCCATGATAAATCCGGTGAATAAGGCCCGTTCACATGAGGCTCAAGTTCAGATAAGTTAATATCTATAATTTCATCATAATATTCATAGCTTTCTTCATCAGCCTTAAAATAGTCCTTCAACTCATCTGCAAGTTTTGCAACTTCTTCTCTTTCTGTCGCCTGCAAATATTTAAACATCCTGTCATCATAAGGAAAAATAGAAGTTGTAGCCCCGATTTCAGCGCCCATATTACAAATCGTTCCCTTTCCGGTGCATGAAACAGTTTCTGTTCCTTCACCAAAGTATTCAATAATAGCTCCTGTGCCGCCTTTTACGGTAAGTATTCCGGCAACTTTTAATATGATATCCTTGGGGGAGGTCCAGCCTGATAATTTACCGGATAGCTTTATTCCAAAGATTTTTGGAAATTTTAATTCCCATGGCATTCCCGACATTACATCAACAGCATCCGCACCGCCAACTCCTATTGCAATCATTCCCAATCCTCCGGCATTTGGTGTATGCGAATCTGTTCCGATCATCATACCTCCGGGAAAAGCATAATTTTCCAATACTACCTGATGTATAATTCCTGCCCCCGGTTTCCAGAAACCTAATCCGTACTTATTTGAAACGCTGGAAAGAAAATCATAAACTTCTTTGTTGTCGCCGTATGCTCTCAGCAGGTCATCCCTGGCGCCAACCTCTGCTTCTATAAGGTGGTCGCAATGTACAGTAGAAGGAACCGCAACTTTCGGAATTCCTCCGGACATGAATTGCAATAGAGCCATTTGAGCTGTTGCATCCTGCATCGCAACTCTATCAGGTCTGAATTCTGCAAATACCTTACCTCTTTCATATGGCTTATCAGGCTTTACCCATAAATGGGCATAAAGTATTTTTTCTGTAAAAGTCATCGGACGGTTCAAAATTTTTCTTGCATCATCAACCTTTGATTTGAAATTAGTATAAACAGTTTTGATTAAATCTAAATCGAATACCATATAATTGTTATCTAAGTTAATATAATTTCTAAAATTCTAATTAGTATAAATAATGTTTTCTTCTGTAAGAAAAGAAAGTCCTTTAAACTTCAGCAATAATTGTGCTACAGTAAGGACATCCTTCTGGCAATAAATTTTTATTCTTTCGAGATCTTTATCAAGCCAGTAGATGCTCCAGACCTGGCTCCCGTCAATGTCATCTTTTGGAGAAATAATTCCAAAAACCGCAGCTAGCAGATTTAAGGAAGTATAGTTTTTAAAATCACCGAATTTCCACATCTCCATAGTATCCATACATTTCACCTCCCACGGCTTCTTGCCGGAATTGTCAAGTATTGAAGACATTGCAATTTCATTTATCAGACATCTTCTTGAAAGATAGGGAAAGTCAAATTCTTTGCCATTATGTGCACACAAAGTCTGTCCTTCTTTATTAAAACTTTTGTTAAGCATTTCACAGAAATCATTAAGTATTATTTTTTCATCCTCCCCGCAAAAGGATTTTAACCTGAATGTCAGATTATTTTCCTCTCCGGCGAAACATCCTACGCTTATACAGGCAATTTTTCCAAACTCTGAATAAATTCCGGCTCGGCTGTATAAATCGGAAGGTGTCACACCGTCTTTTATCTGATATCTCATTTTTATTGACCAGAGGTTCTTCCAATGTTCGGGTAAATCATCAAACGAAGCATATTGCGGTACTGTTTCTATATCAAGTATCAGCACATTCCTTAAATCTAAATTATCAAGCATATTATATAAAATTAATGATTTTCAAAATATTTTCAAATATACTGGTTCCGTAAAAAGCGTGTTCCTTAATTTCTTCACGATAACAATTCTGATAACTTTTGCACATCGTCAGCCGGAAGATTGCATTGATAATTCTCACAGACATACACCATGCTTCCTTTTGAATTATTTGTTAAGTTTTTGATGAACGGAGAAATTTTTTCCAATTCTTTTGACGAGTATATCAGGATTTTATTTGGTATATATTTTTTATTAATATAGCTAACAAGTTCTTTTGTCTTTTCATTTACCGGATCTCCGGAAATAATAATTTCTTTGGGAGTGTATAACATAAAACTGAGAGCGCATAACAACTGGGGGCTTGAAAAAGGAGCCCTATTCATGTCATCCGAAAACAGTTCCAGACTTTTTTCAGATTTGGCAATCATTGATGTGCTTTCGGTCATATATCCAAGCCGCAGAAGATTCATAATTTGTATTGAATTGCCGGAGGGTTCAGCCCCGTCATATATATCTTTTGTTTTGACAAGTATATCTTCTGCATCTTTTTCGACATCGAAAAAACCTCCGTTTTCACCGTCATAAAAATTATCAATTGCTATTTTATTGAGATCAATTGCCAAATTCAGATATTCTGTTTCAAAACAAGCTTCATACAGATCAAGTAATCCGGAAATAAAAAAAGAATAATCCTCAAGAGTCCCGTTAAACCGTGCTTCCCCGTCCCTGAATCTATGAAGAAGAATCTTCTTTTCCTCAAAGTAAAGATTTGTTCTGATAAATGTTACGGCATCTTTTGCAGCATTAAGGTATTCTGCATTTTCAGTTACTTTATAAAGACCGGCTAAAGCTGAAATCATAAGACCATTCCATGAAGTTAAAATTTTGTCATCGAGACTTGGTTTTGGCCTGGCTGACCTGGACTCTAAAAGTTTACTCCGGCCCTCGTCAATTATTTTTGCAATCTCTTCCGGTTTTTTTTCAAATTTTTTTGCTGTATCATAAATATCATTTGCAATGAAAAGAACATTTTTTGTTCCAAATACTTCGTGCGGGTCATTTAAAGTATTGCCGTGCCGCTGCACTCCGTAATAAAAATTAAAGATTTGAGCGTTTTCTTTCTCCAGTATCTTTTCAATCTCATCCTGTTTCCACAAATAATAAGCGCCCTCTTCTTTATGTTCCGGTTTAACTATATCCGCAATACTCTCTGCATCCTCTGCAGAATAAAACCCGCCGTCTTTACTTTGAAGACTCTCAAGGACATAATTAGCCGTATCTTCTGCAATAAATAAATAAAATTTATTTCCGCTAATTAAAAAAGTATTAATGTAAGTTACAATAAGCTGCGCCTGATCGTATAGCATTTTTTCAAAGTGCGGAACTCTCCAGATATTGTCCACAGAATATCTGTGAAAACCTCCCGCAAGATGATCGTACATCCCCCCCTCATACATTTTCTTCAAAGTATATGTTACAATATCGAGTGCCGCAAATTCCTTAGTATGAAAATAGTAATCCAGCAGAAAATTATATACTACCGGCCTTGGAAATTTATTACCCGGTCCGAATCCGCCATATTCTTCATCGTATATTTTTCTGATCTGCTTAAATGCATTTGCGAGAACATCTTTGCTCAAGCCTTCATTACCGTCCGTCTTTTCTTTGGAAGAAACCATTTCGCTTAAACGACCGATTATCTTATCACCACTTTCTCTGATTTCTTTTTCTTTATTTTTCCACACTTCACTTATTTGACTGATGACATCTTCAAAACCGGATCTGCCATATTTTGATTTAGGTGGAATATAAGTAGCTCCATAGAAAGGTTTTAGTTCAGGGGTTAAAAACATGCTCATTGGCCAGCCGCCGGAACCTGTCATTGCCTGAAGTGCAGTCATATAAACTCTGTCAACATCCGGGCGCTCTTCACGATCAACTTTGATGTTAATAAAATATTCATTCATCAATGTCGCAATGTCTTTATTTTCAAAAACCTCTCTTTCCATGACGTGACACCAATAACATGCAGAATATCCTACCGAAAGAAAAATTGGTTTGTTTTCTTTTCTTGCAATAGAAAAAGTTTCTTCGTTCCATGAGTGCCAGTCAACGGGATTATAAGCATGTTGGAGAAGATAGGGACTTTTTTCGTGAATGAGCTTGTTGGCATTCATTTCTGAATTTACGAAATTTAAAGAAGTAATGAAGTGGACAAATACGGAAGAATTTCAACCGGTGGAGGAAATGGTATCAAATCTATTATCCCTTACGGATTATTATTTGTTTTTAATAAAAATTATTTATATTTTTTTAAAGATGGTTTAATCAATTAAATATTTAACTATCCACTTAGTGGTTACAAAAAAATACAGAAATGAAATTTAAAATTGATTATTTTGCATGCTTTAATAAGAATTTTTTATTCATGGGAAATAAACGAAATGCGGTAGAAAGTCATTGCAACTGCAGAAAAGAAAATTTCAAAGAGATTATTGAAACAAAAATAGACAGAAAAGAAACAAAATCGGATAAGAAAGCAAGTTTTACACAAATGGAAGAAACGAAAATGTGATAGAGTGTTTCGGAGAAGGACAAGAAAGCAAATTTAATACGGAGAAATCAAACGAAAATGCATTGCAAAGCCTTGAAGAAGTCAGGAAAAGTCGATTTTAAGGAAAGAAATCTCTTGTGAATCCCTCGCGAAATGTTTTTTACGTGAAGCGAACTCCCTTTTATACATCGCGGAGTCGATTTCATACATCGCGGAGTCGATTTCATACATCGCGAAGTTGATTCCATACATCGCGAATTACTGAAAACCAATCGCGAAGTAAGCTCGAAACAAAACGAACTACTTTTTATGAGTCGCGAGGTGATCTTGATACGCCGCGAACTACTTTTTATGAGTCGCGAACTACTGAAAATCAATCGCGAAGACCTCAAAATGAAAATCTAAAAGGTGTTTTGTAGTCGCGAACTCTTGAAAATCAATCGTGTAATAAGAATTTATCTAATTTATCTGATATTCCAAATTTACTTTCTTGAAATCTGCTTTGATTTTGTATAGTTTATTGTTAAAAAATTAAATGGTAATAGAAAAGCAGGGAAAGTCAAAAGCTGAGTTATTAAAATGCCTTGAAAACTTAAAATCAAGCTTTTCAAAAGAAATAATACAATATAACTTGGAGATTACGCAGATAGAAAATGGTTACAGATTAAAAGGAAATAAGAAATTTGTATTTGTGAACTTCTCTGTTGATATGACAATTATTGCAGAAGATGGAAAATTTAATTTAGAATACCAGACGAAAAATGTACCTCAATCGAAAATTGATGAAGCAATCATTCAGATAAAGAAAGTTTTGGAAAATTGCTGATTGTTGAATTTGGAAAATTGCTGATGTTGATAAATAAAAAAGGAAGCAAATATAAATTCTATATTGCTTCCATGAATAAGACTGCAGAGTTATTTTTGAATCAAATTTTTTACATTTTTGTCACTTTGCCATTGCCGTTTATTTTCAGCTCTTTAACTTCTGCATCGCCTTTATAATTAACGTTTCCCATTCCGTTCAGGTTAATATAAATTTCCTTATTAGAACTCACATCAGCATTACCAATTCCATTACTTAATATTCTCATGATATCTGCGGAGAGATTAAAAGCTTTTACATTCCCGACACCTGAATTATCAATGCTGACCTCATTTACTCTTCCTGAAAGAGTCAGGTTGCCAACCGCATTTACAACTGCTTCAAGTTTATCTCCATTTAATTCAAGCTCATAATTTCCAACTCCTTCACTTAAGATTTTCAGATTGTGGATGTTCAGAACACCTTGTGTCTTTACATTACCAACACCGTTGCTCGATATGGCATCTACATCTTTCAGTGTAATATAAACATTTGACTTCGTAGATTTTTTAACGTTAACATCTTTTTTATTCCTAACGATAAGCTTATTATCCTGTACAAA